>JAISHV010000038.1 GCA_031262495.1 Ruminococcus sp. | reverse complement strand
ACCGATTGAAGGATTGCAATTTTGCAGTTCTTTTCTTTTTTCAATCGGGATGTGAACTCAAAGCGATAAACTCCGCCGCGCAGCGGCGCATTACTTTGAATTCGTTTTCCCTTTCTTTTCTGTACACATTTTCGGTTTCGACTTTTTTCGCAAAATTCACAATTTGTCTATTGACTTCTCATAGTTGGTCTCATTCTTCTATTGCCGATTCTGTATCATCCAAATAAACCGTATGCCAAACGCCGGGTGCGATTATGTCAAAGCCGCGCTCTGATAAATCTGATTTTTCGGTTCTAAAATGCGACATATCATCAATATGTACCGGAATTACTATGCCCGGATTAAGCTGTTCACAAAACTGTTCAAGCATTGAGACTGACATTGTAAGCGGGCCTCCGAATTTATCTGCGCGGACCTCTCCGAGATTCGCGACAAGCAAATCAATTTGCGGGAAAGATGCTTTTACAGTCTTTATAATATCTTTGTGATAAACTGTATCCGAAGTAAAATAAATGGTAAATTCATCATAGCTGTTTGATATTCTCATCACATATCCGCTGACTGCGCTCGACACGGCTCTGACAAGCGGGTTGCTTGCATGGTAAGCGGGAACGGCGGTTATGCTTACATTAAAATCGGTAAAGTTAAAATCCTTTGTTTTACCATATGCAAGCGGAATATTATTATAATCCTTAAAATCGCAGGCGTAACTCGGGTGCATTATAATCGGCACGCTTTTATCAATTTTCTCTGCCCCTAATTTGTCAAAATGATCTTTATGAAGATGTGTTATAAGCCAAAGAACGGTATCATCAAAAAGAGCATCATCATAAATCGGCGGCGCGGTTCTCTCCCCGTCAAAAGATTTAAAACTCATAGTAGTGCCCTGCGGCGACAGTGCCGGGTCTATCGCGATGGTGGTATCGCCGTTTATTCTGATAAGGCAAGTTGCGATACCGACATTATAAAAATCAATTTTCAAATTCGGTTGCCCTCCTGTTTGTTCTGTTCTCCCACTCCGTTTTCAACATAGAATAAAAACACCTGCTGACATATTCGCCGTTCATAAAGAAATAGTCGCGGAGCGTTCCCTCATAAGTAAAGCCGCATTTTTTGATAACGCCTTTTGACGCGATATTTTGCTCTTTATGGCACACTTGCATTTTGTGAAAATTAACTTCTCCGAATGCAAAATCCATAATCGCTTTTACCGCCTCTGTCGCATAGCCTTTGCGGTGAAATGCACTGCCGAGAGCGTATTCAATTTCACACCAGTGATTTTTCTCATCAACAAGAAAAATCGCAATTTGACCGATACATTCCGAAGTGTCTTTCAGCGTTATTGCCCACCTGTAATAATTATCGTTTTGATATGATGATATGTATTTGTCAAGAAGCGTTTTGACTTCTTCTTTTGTGTTATAAACAGGCTCCGAAATCATTGATTGAATTGCGGGGTCGCTTATCCAGTTACGGAGCATATCGCTGTCATCGCTGTATTTGAATTGCCGCAAACAAAGCCTGTCTGTTTCGATTTCTTTAGTTTTGCAGTGTGTGAGCATAAATTTCTCCGTTTTCATTTTATAAGTGAATACATTTTCATATCAAGCACAATGCCGTTTTTGTCGGCAGAAAGCATACTGTTTATGTAAAACTCGCCGTCCTTTTCGGTGTAAGGGTAAGGAAGCCCGTCACGCAGATTATCAAGTATCTTTTTGTTATTGAGAAGTCTCGCAAGCACGGCGGCATCGGGTAATTGCCATTTGCGCAAGGTTACGGATTTATTAATTGCTTGCATTATTATTTTCCCCCTTAAGCCACCCCCGGGCTATCAAGTATCTACTGTCCGCACCCGGTGTGCTTTCATTCTTAAGAATCGTTTTATGTATCTGTTTAGTGACGAAAAACATAAGCTTTATTTTAAGCGATTTTCCGGCAGGTTTTATGCCGATAAATTTCTTCGCAAAACGCTTAACTTTTGTAATAATTTTATCCCGGCGTTTTGCGGAAAGTTCATTCCAAATAACCCCTTCCATCAACCCGAAACCAAGCCGCTTAATGCTCGAAACACCCATCCACGAAAGGCTTGCGGCAATATCATTTTGTGCTCCTCCATTTTCCGCCTTACGACATTCCACTCCGCCGAATCACGCAGGGCGGTATAGTCCTTTATAGTTATTCCACTTTTGAAAGCTATATTTTTCATTCTCATTATCTCATTACCTCGCCGCCGTTTGGCGTGAAACGTTCATCCAACCAATCCAGTATAGTATTTACGGCAAGCGGTATGTTACCGATCTGACAGTGCTGTTCGCCGCCCTCTGCCTCGGTAAAGAGTCTGCTCGTGAGGGAATGTGTATTCGGCAAACGGAGTTTGAGGCGGTGAAACTGATTACGCGGTATGTAGTGATCCCGCTCCCCGGCAAGCAGTAACACATCTTGTGTAATCTGCCCTGATATATCTTTGAGGTTATGCTCGCGTAAACTGCTGTAAAACTCATACGGTGAATCGGTGCCGGTTATATACATTCCCTGTGAGACTGCCCAGTCCGCTATAATACTGCGTTTACGGATTTTGCCGATTAGAAAGTTTACCGCCCGAACGCCCTTAACAGCATAAAGCAATCTGAAAATTGAGTTTAGCGGCGGCGGGAAGACACCCGTCATAACCTCAAAGCCGTCATCCATTACATCGTAAGCGACAGCGGCAGTTATTCGCGGTTCAAACGCGGCACACCGCATAGCGAAAAACCCGCCCCACGAAATGCCTACCATTGCACATTTGTGAAGTTTATAGAAATCCAAAACAGCGGCGGCAGGCTTCTCATAATCACTGCGAAAGTACATTTTTTGACGGAGACAATCCCCCTGTCCCGGTCCTTCAAAGAGTATAACATCATAGCCGCGCTCCGTAAACGGGCTGACTTGCAGCACAAACTCCTCGATAAACGAATCATAGCCGCCGCAAACAATGATACTGCCTTTCGCTTTCTCCGCTCGAAGTTTTATACAGTTTAACGTGCCGTTTTCAAAAGGAATGGCTTGTCTTTCATATTGAAGTTTCAAATTGTCAAAAGCGGCATAGAAATGCTTTATGCACTTGTTGTAGAGTTCCTCCTTATGAGGATTGTTCTTTTTGAGGAAGAACTCCGCCATACGGAAAGCATACGCCGCCCGCAGATACTCTCCCCGCGATTCTGCACCGTCGCCCATCTCCGTCCAGACTGTTTCCCACTCATCAAGTGTGGTTATTTGAGCGGTCTTCTTCGTAACCTCTGCTTCATCACAGGCGAGTTCGCCGTATGTCAGTACACGGTTTATCTGGAAATTAAGCTGCATGTTTGGATTTATAATCTTAAAGCTCATAGTCACACCGTCTTACTTAATTCATTACAAATACAGTATACCACAAAAAACAATACCCGTCAAGAGTAAATTTACCGCGAAGAGCTTAGCCCTCCGCGGTAAAAATAATCATTTTGTCACCGAAATCAATATCCAGCCAATGCAGGTCGTCTGTGTAGGTTCCGGCGTATGCGCCGTAGTCGCCGAGATTGTCGAATGAAAATACAATCAGTGCGTTTCCGTTTAGTGCGCGCTGTTCATCGTAATCGGCATAGCCGCTGTCAACCTTGTCGCCGCGTTTGTTGTAGGCATATACCGTACCGCCTTCCGCTATTTCTATCGAGACAAACGGTGCGTCTGCGCTTTCTTCCGCTTGCCACACACCGATAAAGTCTTCGATACTGCCTATTTGTACAGTGATACTGCCGAGGATTTCGGGTTCTGTTTCTGTAGCGCGGGTTGGCTTTTTTGCCTCGGCGATTGATTCTGTTATAGTTATGCTTGTTTCTTCTGTAACGCTGACCGCTATGTCGGATTTTGCTCCGCCGCAGGCTGTTAGCATACAAGTGAAAGCAAGTACAGTTGCCGCGCCGTTTATCATTCCTTTTTTCATAGTAATAACCCCCACTCTGATACTGATATTATATGCCAAATACGGATTAAACTGTTTTGTTTGAAGAAAAATTCAATTTTTGTAAGACGCGGTATAATTTATGGTATAATAAACTGATTGAGATGTGAGGGGGACATTATGGAAGAAAGAAAATTTGTTACGGCAGAGGAGCTTGAAGCGGCAAGGCTTGAGGTCATAAGGCTCGGCGGTCCGCATTTGAAAAAGGCTAAGACTTATTGGTGGATTGCGCTTTCAGGCTTTCTCGGCACCTGTGTTATACTGTTAATTAACGCTATGGTCAGTGGCGGCGAAACAAACGTGGCTGTTTTTGTTCTTGCCGGAATCCTAACGGTTGTCTTCATAGTGTTTATAATGCTTCACGGGAAAGAGCAAAAAATATATATGAACTATCTCAATCCCTTTAATGCGACCTATAAGACACAGTTTTTGCCCGCAATTTTAGAGGAGAGTTTCGAGAAAATTTATGCCTTCGAGCCGCATAACGGCTTGTCAAAGGAGATAGTTATTAAATCGGGGATTTTCCCGAGCTTTGACTACATAACTACAAACGATTATCTGCGCGCTTCACATAACGGAATGAACTTTGAATACTGTGATACGGAACTTCAAGAGAGACACGAAGAATCTGATTCTGACGGCGGTACACGAACAGTAATTGACACTATGTTCTTGGGCGTTTTCATAATTGCCGAATTTGACCATTTTGTCGATACACCGCTCTATATACTTGACGGCGGCGGCAAGGGGACTGTCACCACCGAATCGGAAATCTTCAACCAAAACTTCTCGGTAAAATGCGAAAACGAAATTGACGCGCTCCGTATTCTTACACCCGAGATGATGGACCATATACTGAAAATTAAAGAGTTCTGCAAAAAAAGTATTGACCTTGCATTTTTTGACGATAAGATTTATTTTTGTTCGAGTCTGGGCGGCGATCGCTTAGAAATCGCAGGCTCAATAGATATACCGGTATACGAATCGCGCAAACAAGTCGATGAAGATATTGTGTTTATCAAACAGCTTTTAGACCTTCTTAACATTCGCAATTTGAAATCGAAATCTTCACAGCGAAAATTGACTGATGAAGACTATAAAGGCAATTCCGTATATCAAAACGAACACAGAGGATAGGAAGTTCTCGGAGGATTTTTATTATGATAGTTTTACTCGTTATTTTACTTATTATCGCATTCTTGTTTTTGAGTTGGATAGTCAAAACATCAAACAAATTTAAGATTATGCAAGTCAAAATCGGTGAGGCGGACGCGGGGATAGGCGTTGCGCTTCAAAAGCGATACGACACCCTCACAAAACTTATGCAGACGGTTAAAGCGTATGCAAAACACGAGGTCGATACACTTACAAAAATGGTTGAGCTTCGACAGGGCTTGTCGGGTGCTTCCATTGCCGAAAAGGCGGATTATGCGCATAAGCTTGACAGCGCGGCTTCACAGATTCAGGTTGTTGCGGAGAGCTATCCCGAACTTCGTTCGTCTGATAATTACAGACAATTTCAAGACGCCATTCTCGATTCGGAAGACCACTTACAGGCAGCGCGCCGCCTCTATAACAACAATGTATCGGCTTTCAATCAGGCGATTGTCGTTTTCCCCGCAAGCATTATCGCAAACGCTTCGCACCTTGCGCCGCTTGGCTTCTTTGAGATTGAAGAAGCTAAACGGCAAGATGTGGTTATTGATTTATAGAACCTGATTAAAAACGGGCTTCCGCGATTTAACGGAAGCCCATTTTATTTACTTAACCTGCGGCGGGTTTAGTTGTTTATTAATCTGTGCAAGCTTTTATAAAATGCAAACAAACTAAGTGCGTGACTTGTCCGCGGAGGCTGCCCCGACCGACTCGGTCAAAATTGTTATAATCCCGCTTTGTTTTGTCTCGAATACGACATTTCCGCCTTCAATTTCAGCCGGGACTTCATACCATTTATTGTTTTTCTGATCGTAAATGAGTGCGTAAAGTTTTGTTCCGTCATCAGCCTCAAACCCTAATTTCTCTATGCTTACGCTGATTGTCGCAATATCTCCCCAACCGCCTTTTTGTGCGGTTTCAAAGCTTCCCAAAACCTCTGTGTCCCACTTATTTGTTATGAAGTTTTCTACAGATTCGGTGCGCTTTGTATTGAATGTCATTCCTGTGAGAATTTGCTTGGAATTTTCATTAATCGGAAGCGTTACGCCGCCAACAACTTCGCCGTTTAGAATTGCTGTGAGTTCAAGCGTTATGCTCATTCCGCCTGCCGCGTCTGCAAGCTTCTTTACAGTTGATTTTGAAAGCCCTGTCGCGCCTTCGGGAATTTTAATTGTCACCGACGTTTCGCCGTTTTCGCGGGCGATTTTAGCCGCTTCTGCGACTGCTACCGCCGTTGCCTGACTGTTTACACTGCCCGATTCATTAACACCGGCACTCACTTCCACACCCGTTTCGGTTTCGGTAACATCGGCTACAGCTCCGTTTTCAGCGGTAAAAGTAATTTCGCTTGAATCGGCTGAACTTCCCGAGGGTGTTTCCGTTTTACCGGGGACATTTATCTCCGGCACAATGACAACATTTCCCGAGCCGCCTGAGCCGCTCACACTGACGTAACTGCCCGCGCTGCCTGAACTGCCGGTGCTTACTTTATAAGTTGCTTCAATGACTACAGGGTCGCCTGTCAGATTATCGGTTAAGATTTTTGTGTTCGGTGATGAGGCGTTTGCAAATTCGGCTCCTCCGGCTGTGCATACCCAGCGGTCAAATTCATATCCTGCCGGGATTTGACTCGAGTCAACAACTGCAATGAATTGTAAGGGAAGTTCGGGTATCCGGTTTGCTATCGTTACAGCATTAACAACATCGCCGTCGAGTTGTACAGATCCGCCTATTGCGGTTATATCAAAGCCGCCGAGAGGAAGTATCGTTATATTTTTACCCGTAGGAACAGTAAACGTAGTTGTAGTCGCGCAAGGGTCGGCAAGAATATCAAGGAATGTGATATTGCTCGAATTAGTAGGATCAATGTCAGCGACAAACCATTTAATGAGACTGCTTGTAAATTGGGTGTCTAATTCTATTGTGACTGATGCGCCGGGGGTCGGAGGCGTAGTAACTATTGCGCCGTTAATCGTAACGTACTGTGACGCAAGTGTTAATTTCTTTGAAAGGTCCGTTATTTCCGGCATAATGACGGAGTAGGATGAGCCGGCGGCGATTTCTGTGACAGTCAAATTGTTCGTACCGTCGTTAGCATATATGGAATTAAATGTTTTGTCCTGAATCGTCGCGGGCGTGATAACAATTGTGTCGCCTGATTGTACATAATCTCCGTCCGAAACCTGACTGCCGTTTACAGTCACAGTACAGTTAATCAGATCGATATCTGCCATACCTGTCACATAAACGTTCGGATATGAATCCAAAATAGTGTTTTTCCAACCGGCATAAAAAGGCGCGTTTATCGTTGTCAGAGAAGTACAGCCGTTGAACACATTATTTCCGAAATAAGTGATATTACTCGGTGATTCAAAAGTAACAGTTTGGAGGTTTGTGCAACCGCCGAACGTTTGATTCCCGAGATCTGTCACAGAATACGGAATGGTGACAGATGTCAGCGAAGTCTTGTTAAGAAATGCTGATGCATTTATTGAGCCGACCGCATATCCTCCGAGCCTTGACGGTATAATAACGTTACTTTCATTACCTTTATAGGTTAAAAGCGTTGCATTTGTGCCATTAAATTGGTAAGTGTAATTTCCCTCCGTCAGATCCGCGCTTACCCTTAACGAAAATACCGAAAAAACTGCTAATGCTGTCAGACAAAGCAGTATCGCCGTTATGCTTATCCTCAGTGTCTTAAATCTTGTGTTTTTTAATGTAAACTGCATAAAAATCCCCTCCGTTTTGCTTTAATGCAAAATTAACTATATTTATAATATCATTCTTTAAAAGCATTGTCAATTCGGGCAGTATGAGGTTTTTAAGATTTATTTATTTGAAATTATACACTGAAACAGTATAAGTATGAGGTTATTTATCATTTCGTATAGCCGATTTCGGCGTATAATTGAAAAACCTCATACTATATGATGTATATTATTGACAAAATATCGTTTAAGGATTATAATATAAAAAAGTATGAAGAAAAGAGGTACGAAGTGACCGATACAACTTTTTTATCGAATAAATTCACCCTTGCTTCTCTCCCCGAAAATGTAATGCCGCGAACAGCCCTTATCCAAAGTTTTGACAAGGCGGCAGAGAGCCGTTTTGTATACGTATGCGCCCCTGCCGGCAGCGGCAAAACCGTTTCCGCGCTTCTTTGGATAGAGAGCAAATCGCTTGAAACAATCTGGATCGGGCTTGATAAATATGATTCGGTGCCGTCCGTTTTTTATAAACAGCTTTCCCTCGGGCTTTTTTCAAAACAACCGCAAAACAAAGGGATGCTCGAGGTCTTAAATAACCCGATTTTTTCGGCTTCACCCGTTGAAAACACAATCGCGCTTATTAACGAAATGCACCCCGACGATACGCCGTTTGCACTTGTTTTGGACGATCTGCATCTTATAAAAAACAACGAAATTTTCAAAGCCATTCCGTTTATAATAAAACGCCTGCCCGCCAACTTTACAGTGATTTTCTTATCGCGGTTCGCGCCGCCCGATGAGTTTTTACCGCTGATTATTAATACAAATATTATCGGCGCATCGCATTTGCGCTTCTCAGAAGATGAAATCAGCTCATTTTTTAAAAGACTCGGGCAAGACTTAACGACAAAACAGAGCAAAATGGTTTTTGATATGACAGAGGGTTGGGTAATGGGCGTAAATGCCGTTGCCCACAGCGGCTTAAAAAGCGGCGAAGACCTTAACGGCTTTGATTTTTCCGGTTATTTTGAAACGCAAATTTGGGGGAACTGGTCGCCCGATTTACGAAAATTCTGTCTTGATACTGCCGTTTTAGATGAATTTTCACCTGACCTTGCTGTAATTATGACAGACCGAAACGATTCTGCCGATGTTTTGGAAGACCTCTCGAGAACGAATTCGTTTCTCAGTTGTATTCACGATGATTTGTACCGCTATCACCATATTTTTCAGGATTTTCTGCGCCGAAAACTCCGCGATAATAAAAACGCTCCATATCTTTATAAAAAAGCCGCTGAATATTATAAAGAACAAGGCGATTATACACGCGCCTTGCGGTATATGATGAATTCGGGCGACTGGAAGTCGATTGACGGTTATCTGCTTTTGTTTCTCTTTAAGAATCGCCGCGGCGGGGTTGCCGATTACGCCGATTTTCTGCGCGGTTTTTTCGACGACGATTTCCCCGAAAAAGCCTACCTCGAAATGCCGGTTTTACACGTTTTGGCGGCGTGGTATTATTATCTGACCGGCAGACATCAACAATTCGCTTTTCATATGGACAGTATAATTAAAAAGCTTCCGGCAATTGCAAAAGCGGGTAATGAATTTGTTGAATTCTCGATATTAGCTTTTTCTGTCGATTACAGAAAAACTATGAAACAAAAAGAACAGATCTACGGTATATTCAGCGGTTTGCTGAAAAAATACACACCTGAGGGACTTGCTACAAGTATCGCGACTTATACCCACGGCTTGCCGTTTTTAAGCCGCAGTAACGTTGATTATAACGAATTCGCGCTTGACCCTGACTGGATGAGGGGGTTTAAGAAAACATTTGCGCCGCTGCTCGGTGCGGAATGGGATTATTTGCATTCGCTTTTATCCGCTACATTTGCATATGAACGCGGGCAATTCGCCGAAGCTCTCGAACTGATAAACGAATCGGAATCAATGATTAAGCCTATTCACAAGATTGACGGAAGAATATGTGTGGCATTTTTAAAACACACTGTTCTTTCGCATTTGAGGAAAACTTACGCCGCCGCAGCGGGGGAGGCTTTAATCGATTTCACGGAACTTGTCTTAACCGAAATGCAGGATTTCTCGCCGAATCTCAAAGCATATAAAACGAAGATGAAGCTTTTTGAAGGCGATGAAGAAGCAGCAGAAAAGTGGCTTGATGAATACTTTGTCGTTGAAATTGACCGGATTGAACTTTTTCGACTCTATCAGCACTTTACAACGGTAAGGGTATATATCTGCACAGGGCAATTTGATGAGGCAGAGAGACTTCTTACGCTCCTTGCGGATTACGGGAGAACACTGAATCGCCCCATTGATGAAGCGGAAGCGTTAACTTTGTTTGCGGTGCTTTTATATGCAAAAGGAGATAAAAAACAAGCAGAGAATTACATCACCGCCGCGCTTGAAATCCTTTGCGAATACGAATATATAACGCTTATTGCCGATGAGGGAATTGCGATTGAACCGATAATTAAGCGTGTGCTCTCAAAAGCAAGTGCCGCCGAATATAAAGGAAAACTTACGCGCATTTATGTAAACGAAGTGTTAATGGCGGCGCACGCAAGGGCGAAACTTTATCCGAATTATCTGCGTCAAAAAAGCGGCAAAACCGACGTCGGTATAAAACTTTCACGCCGTCAAAAAGATGTGATTATGCTGCTCTCAAAAGGTAATCACACCGCCGAAATCTGCGCTTTAACAGGTCTCAGCCTGTCAACCGTTAAAACACATCTTTATTTTGCATATAAAAAATTAGGCGTAAATGATGCCCTTGATGCAGTTTTAAAAGCGCGGGAATTAGGCATAATCTAAGCGGCAAAATCTTCTTTATGATAAGCGAAATCCCTCTGTAGTTTTTTTATTTACAGAGGTTTTTTGATTGCTGCAAGACTCCGTAATTCGAGTATAATGTTTACAAAATGTTCTCAAATAACATCAAAACGGATATTATATTGACATATTATGGAGCTTGTGATATAATCGAAATATAAGAAATAATAGGGAGTGTCGGGATATGAAAGGTCGAATTATTGCGGTTTTGTTGGTTTTGGTTTTGGGGCTTTGCGGTTGCGGGAACGGTTCGGCGGGGGAGATTGTTACCACGGCGGCGGCTACGACGGCGGCGACTTTTGAAATGTCAACACCCGCAGAAACTACAGCCGAAGCTACAACTGTTACAACAAAAGCTATTACAACAACGACTGCACACACAACAACCTCCCTGCCTGAACCAATACCCGACACTCCCTTTAAGGACATTGAATTTACCGCAGATTATCGATCTGCGAATAATGAATCGCTTAAACATTCCGCGCTCTATTACGAGACTGATTTTTCATATACCGCCGACGGTGTAACAGTTTATACCGAGGGCGTTGATAGGTCGCTTTATGTGAAAATTGCTGATTCCGATGATGAACCGATATTTATTGAAAAATACGTAGACAACATAATTTTTACAAACGGCGAGATAACGTATACCAACTATCATGATGTAAAAATATACGACTTAAAAACCGGGGAAATAACACTTGATTTTTATGATTGGGGATACCATCTTTCCGGTATAGCACGAAACGGAGATAAGATTGCTTACAGCGTAATCGCTATTTTAGCGGATCATGTTACATTTACCGATCTTAGTGTTCTGGATTTGAATACAATGAAAATAGAAAGAATTTACACTGGGTATTTTCATAACTTCATAGAAGATGATGTAAAATATGATTTCGATGATAATGATCAGACGATTTTACACGATTCATATAATTTTGATAATGATGGTGACCTTTATTATGCCGTTTTAGCTGATAGGCGTGAAGAAGGTTTTCATAAGTTTATTATTTACAAACATAATTTTGAAAATAAGAAAACAGAAAAAATCTTAACCGAAACAACAGTAAAACCTATCATTGCCGGTTATTATAATTCGGTGTTTATATCTGAATCAGACGGAATGTATTATACTAATCAAAAAGGCGAATTAATAAAGCTCTGACAATGAGGGGGTGTTTGTATGAAAAAAATTATAGCGGTACTTGCGGCAATTATCCTGTTCACTTCTTGCGGTACGCCGGAAAGTGCGGAATCAATTACAACACCGACAACCACCACGGCGGCGACTTTTGAGATGACAACAACCGCCGAAACTACAATAACCGAAAAAGCAATAGAAACTGAATTTCAGCCGATCATTGTTTATTCCGAGTTAAATATAGCTGATTTTGAATCTGTTTCGGCAAAATCAGAAGAAGAATATTATTACGATTATGATATATCGTTCATTGACGGAAAAGCAGATTTTGACTATTCAAATTTGATCGAGGTTGAAAAGTATAATGAACTCTTCATTTATTCAGACGATAAAAACCTCAATGATATTGTTGCAAACGATAGTATTGAAATTTTGAACGTATGCCAAACGTCAACTGCTGATCTCAAGGGGATCGAAAATTTCAATAGCCTCAAAGTATTCAATTTTTATATGTATAACGTCAACATAAAAGATATTTCAGATATAAAAAAATCCCCGGCAATTGAGCGCGTTCATTTGAACTATGCTGACTCAGTTGAGGATTTCTCTCCGCTCGGTGAGCTTAAGAATTTGAAATATTTAAGCATCACATCACAGACTTTACCGGGAATAGAAGCAATTTCTAATTGTAAAGAACTTGAATTTTTATATTTATATAACTTCAAAGAATTAGA
>JAISHV010000037.1 GCA_031262495.1 Ruminococcus sp. | reverse complement strand
AACCCGGACTTGCGGGATAAGTACAGCAAAATCAAGTTTGAAATGGCTGAAAAATACCCGCACGACATAAACGCCTATATAAACGGCAAGGGCGATGTGGTGCGTGAAATCTATCGTGTCTGGGATGAGCAGAAAGGCAAGAAATAATTATGAGCCTACTCAAACCGCCCAAACTAAACCACGGCGATACCATAGCCACGGTTTCTCCAGCGTGGGGTTGTGCAGGGGATAGCGATTTTCGTTGGCGGTACGATTTGGGCGCAAAACGGCTTGAGAAAGATTTTGGACTGAACGTAAAGCCCATGCTGTATTCTCTGCGCGGCATGGATTCACAGCAGATGGTTCAGTAAAGGACAGCGGTTTCGGCAACGCAAAGGAAGTGAGATACTGGTGGGATATCTGATACTCGGATTAAAGCGCGGCACGGTGCAGTTATACGAACACGACCCGGAGTGGGAAACTGTAGCGGCGCAGACAATAACGCAGTTAAAAAGCATATTCGGGGAAACTGCCGTTGATATACAACACGTTGGCAGTACAGCCATTCGCTCTATCAAAGCGAAGCCTATTATTGATATTGCCGTCGGAGTGCGGAATTTTGAATGGGTTGACGAGATAACGCCTACACTTGAAAAAAGCGGATTTATAAAACGCAAATGGGAACATGACGGACAATTACTTTACGCTTGTGGGGATTATTCAAAGCCGGACGGCGTTGTCACACACTTTATTCACGTGGTTCTGCATAATAGCTCTGGATGGAAGAATTATGTCCGTTTTAGAGATTATTGCAACACGCACATCGCAGCTGCGCGAATGTATGAAGAAGTAAAGTGCAGACTTGCCAAAGAAAATACGATTGACCCCGGCAGAGAAAAGTATCTCGCCGGAAAATTTGAAGTTATACAAAAAATCCTCCGCAAAGCACAAGTTTGGGCATATAATAGAGATTTACAAACAGGTGAATTTATGAGCAACATCCATTTCCCCTCCCTCACCGCGTGTCTTGACATGGCGGGATGCCCGAATCGGTGTAAGCATTGTTGGTTAGGCGTATCTCCGAACGGTCGATTAAATGAAAACGATCTGCGTTTTTTAGCGGAAGCGTTTCGCCCGTTCACTGATAATTTAACCGTTGACAGTTGGTATCGTGAGCCGGATTATGTCCCTGAATATAAACGATTGTGGGAAATAGAGCGAGAATTATCCGATTCAAAACGCTTAGCACATTGGGAATTGATGAGCGTGTGGAGGGCGGCTCGCGACCCGGAATATGTGCCGTGGCTTAAATCGTTGGGCTTAAAAGCTTGTCAAGTTACACTCTTCGGCGGTCGTGAAAAGACAGATTTTTATACCGGACGAAAAGGCGCATATGACGAGATAATTGGTGTAATAGAGCAATTAATAAATGCGGAAATTACACCACGTATACAGATTTTTATCAATCAAGATAATATTAATGACTTACAATCGGTAGTAGATTTAATCCGTGAAATGAGGCTTGATGAACGTTGTGCAAATTTTGAAATGCCGTTTTCTGCATTCGTTCATCAAGGCAGTTGCGACGGCGAAAACGCGAAATTATATGATATTCGAGTTTCGCCTAAAGATTTGGAGAGAGTACCGCCGCTTTTAATTGAATATTCGTTGAAACATTTTAATAAAAACAATTTTGCTGATATTTTCGGTAAAACTGAACGCGAATTATGTGCGGAACGTTCAGGCAGTAATGAAATTATCGGTGCAATCACTGACACACCCACTTTCTATGTGGATAAGGATTTCAATGTTTATCCGAATATTACTACACCCTCGAAATATTGGCTTCTCGGTAATCTGAAATCTGACGGTGCGGAAACAGTTTTACGCCACTATCTGTATGATGAATCGCCAGCTCAGCGTGTCCGTAAAACTGTTCATGTTGGTGATATTGTTAAGTCTTGCGGGGATTTTAATAGCGAGAAATTGTTTTCAAAAGGCGATTATTTAGATTATCTTGTGAATAAATATGTTGAATATTTGAGGAAACTATAAATGAACTATACATATTGTCCGAATTGCGGAGAAAAATTAACGACGAAATTATGCGGCGACGAAGGCATGGTACCTTACTGTGAAAAGTGTGATAAAGTATATTTTAACTTTTCTCAACCTTGTGTCATATGTTTGATAGCTGATGAAAATAATAACATTGCATTAATAAAGCAGTCCTATGTTTCAGAAAAATATATATGTGTAGCCGGTTTTCTAAAACAGGCTGAAACAGCAGAACTTGCAGCTGCACGAGAAGTCAATGAAGAAACCGGATTAGACGTCTTAAGTGTTAAGTACTTAAATAGTTATTTCTATGAGAAAAACGATTTGCTCATGTTAGGCTTTGTTTGTTCAGTGAAACGAAGCGATTTTCTGCTTTCAGAAGAAGTCGAGAGTGCAAAATGGTTTAGTGTTGATGAAGCTTATGAGAAACTCAGAACAGGCAGTATAGGTAAGGTTTTATTGAATGATTGGATTGGATTCATTCGATAAAGCAATAAAAAATAAATTTGCTGTGGTTTTCGCCGCTAAGAAAGGATAAATAGCCCACATGGAATTTACTATATAAGCTCTCCAATCCTACATAAAGGCAAAAGATTTTCACTCAGATCTTGCAGACAAATATTTTCTCAAACTCGCGGAGGAAGTCGGCGAACTGGCACGGGCAATGCGAAAAAATTTACGACCGACAGAACCTACACAAATCAAGGAAACCATCGAAGAAGAATTGTGGGACGTTATTTATTACGCTCTTGCTATTGCGAACGTCTATGGCATTGATTTAGAGGATGTAATCGCTAAGAAAGAAGCAATTAACCGCGAAAAATACGGGAATGAGGTAAATTCATGACCGACAAAGGAACTGTAAATCTCAAAACCGAACGGTTTATACTGCGGAATGAAATTTGAAAAAAGCGTCCCTTGACTTTCACACATAAATCCGCTATAATATAACCAAACGCTAAAAAACAAAAGCAGGTTAATCACGCTTGCCTTTTTATATGGAAAATGGCAAGCCTTATGAACATTGTGCATATTCCTCTCTGCGCGGTTGCATATTCCTCTCTGCGCGGTTGCATATTCCTCTCTGCGCAGTTGCATATTCTCCCCGCGCAGACGCATATTTCTCTCTGACCCTCACATATAATTACCCAAGCGGTAAAAAATCCGCTTACCTGATAATTATGGGGAGCCGGTATGAGTTCACAAAAACGGGGGAAAAATCCCCGAACACATCGGACTGTCGAAGTCAGCCGAGAAATTCTCCTCGGCAGATACATCGCCGACACAGGCGCTACCGTACGCCTTGCGGCGGCAAATTTCGGAGTTTCTAAATCTACTGTACATATGGGAGTAACTATTTAGAAAATATAGTTTATGTGGTTAAATAGCGTTAATCGGCGGGTGATATAACGAAATTCGGCGGGTGAAAGTAAGTTCATTCGCCGGTTTTGCTTTAATCAAATATAGGGTTGACAGATGGGGTTTAGTGGTGTATACTATATGTAACCGAGTTCCCGCAAAAATGTCAACAGTTATTGCTGTTAGCGTTATGAATATAAACAACCGATATTTGAATTAGAGGTACGATTTGTGTATTTTAGTAAAATTCTTGGTGTTAATCAAATCCCGGCAGATGGAAAAGTCATATATAGAGAAGCAGTGAGAGGTATAGCTCTTGATAAAAATCTGATTCTTATGATTCACACATCAAATCAAGATTACAAATTTCCCGGCGGTGGAATTGAAGCCGGCGAGAATCATCTTACTACACTAAAACGTGAATTCATTGAAGAAACCGGATATTTAATTTCTGATGAAATAGAATTTGCTGGTACAATTACAGAACAAAGGAAAGATAAATTCGAGAAAAATACATACTTTTGTATGAAATCATATTACTATAAATGCAAAGTTATAGAAAAAATTCAAGATCAACAATTGGATTCATATGAAAAAGACTTAAATTTCAAAGCGGAATTTATATCATTTTTTGACGCGTACAGCAATAATTTATCGCTTAATATTCATGAAATGACTGCTAAAGGCAGCCCTTGGGTAGAGCGTGAAACAGTAGCATTGGAATATATTCTTAATAACTTAGAAGAGAAATAACGAAAATCGGCGGGTGAAGCAACGCTGCGAGACACCCGCCGATTTTATTATATAGGGTTGACAGATGGCTTTGGGTGATGTATACTATAAGAGGAACGATATTTAAAGGAAAACTATAGCGTGTCAACTGCCCGCGATTTACCGACCCTGATGAAGACGGAAATTTGATACTTGATTATATTGTATTTTTGGATTGATAAAATCAATGCGGATGGTGTTCACGCTGTCCGCATAAAATATCAAAAAAGTTTTGAATATGACATACTGTAGTCATATATTAATGATATAATGATGAAAAAGAGATATCTGCTATCTGGCAGGCTGAATAACATAATTTATATCGGAGGACTTAAAATGAAATTTTCAAGTTTAGAACAAAGAATGGCACAGACATTTATTGATATGTTTCCGAAATTCGTGCCTGATGAAAATGCTCCTGTCAGTATAACAGAGCAAAAAGAATTTTATGAAATTATGGAAAATCTATATCAATTAGGCTTTGACAATCCATTGCTTTTCGTTATGTCATTGCATGAGGATGATGTTTACCCAAGCCGCTTTAAAAAGCTGTATGGGAAACCTGACTTAATAAAAAACATGAATAAATATACAAAGGAAGTAAATAGTTTACTTCAAAATATGTATCTTCTCGGTAAAGATGAAGAGGCTAAGATAACAAAGCGGCAATGTGTTATATTATCTGAGCTTGGAATAACCGATTTTTCTAAACTACCTCCGGCATGGTCTTGGTTGGCGCAACGTTCAGACATTACTGCCACCACATTTTCTCATTGCTTTTTCAAAAATGATTACCCTTATCTTTCGGATATTTATGCTCCTTTGCTTGGTGAATCGGCATTTCGCAGATTAGAAAATTGGATGATAAAACAGGGATACAAGATATATGAAATTTATGATATTACTGCAAGCGATTGCAGATTATCATTGACGTATGCTAACCCTGTATGGTCTGATGAATCACCGAAAGGCGGTTTTGAATACAAAATTAAACATACCGGAATATCTGCACTCTACGAACCATTTACACAGTGCGCCTATCTTGGGTTATGTATACCGAACGGATGAAAAATGTTTTTGGATAATTTCGATGCAATGGACACAAATTTGCAGGAGTTTGTTGTATCGCAAACTAAAAAATGCGATGGATGCAAATACTGTGTACAAACAGATAAAACCGGCTCACGTCCTCTTGCATACATAACAGTTAATAAGGGACAGCATAATTTATGCCCATATTTTCCCGGTTATCAGTACAATTGGACTCAGATAGATGATAAGCTTGCGGATCAGTTGATTGGCTTTTTATCGTTTATGGATGTTTTTAAAAAATGAACATTTCGTAAATTCTCACGAAACCCCTTGACTTTGACGTTGCGGAAAGCTTTATACTGTTTCTTGTGAGGAGAAAATCCTCGCACAGAAAGGGTTATGTTATGAACGATCTTGTAAAAATAAGCGAAATGTCGTCAAGGTACGATATTTCAGCGCGGACACTGCGGTATTATGAAGAAATGGGACTTCTTAAAAGCACACGGAGTGATGATTACGCCTACCGTATGTATGACAGCGAGGCTCTCAAAAGGCTTGAACAAATTCTGATTTTGCGGAAACTCAACATCAGCATCCGCGACATCAAGAGCATTTTTGACACTGCCGGTTCTGAGGTTGTACTTGAGGTGTTAGGCAAAAAAGTCGAGAACATTGACGATGAAGTAGCCCTGCTTAACGAACTCAAAAGCATTGTACTTGATTTTATCGAGCAAATTAAAGCCGCCGATTTCGGCAGCGGTGATGACATCAAACGGCTTTACGACAAGGCAATCGAGATTGAAACTCGGCTTGTAAAGGCGGATTATGAGAGGAATACGGCTGAAATAAACAGATTTACCGAAGTGACGGAAAAGCTTGCAAACAAAGAGGATATCGTAAGAAAAACGCGGTTTTATCAAATATGGAATGTCCGCGATGCCGAAGCCGCTTCTGAATTTTATTTGCGCGTATTCGGTGAGGAAAAAGCGATAAGAACCACTCCGGCAGGTGACCACAGCGGAATCGAAATAAACGGGTATTTTATACTGCTGATCACGGTTGCTGACCCTTCGGAAATTGACGGAGGGTGTGCGGTATCATTTTCCACAGAACAAGAATTACTTTCCGCCTATAACGTCTTGAGAGAGGATTGCAAGAGCTGTAGGACAGATAGCGATGCCGGTTGGACGCCGTTGTGTGCTTGGGTAGTGGATAAGTATGATGTGAGCTGGTTTTTTTGTATATAGAAAATTCACGAAGATATTTTATTTAGAGAAATAATGAAAATCGGCGGGTGAAATTAAACTTCATCCGCCGGTTTTATTGTAATCTGAATATAGTATTGATAAATGGCTTATAGCGTTGTTCAATTTAAAAGCGACGGTTGGTGTCCGGCAAGGTTAAGCGCTTTTCTACCAGTGGCATGATGCTTTGTGACGGTAAAGTTTCAATTTACGCATCCGCGAGGGGTGCGACTCGGCAGAATCGGCAAAAATCAGCTCGGGCGTTCCGTTTCAATTCACACGCCCGCGAGGGGCGCGACGATTTCTTCATGCGCTGCATAATCGCGACACACGCGTTTCAATACACACGCCCGCGAGGGGCGCGACCCCATATGCACTAATTTAGTATTGACAATAATGAAATAATGTGATATAATAGGAGTATAAAGTTTATAAGGGAGAGAAACCTAAAATGGAAGCTCTATCAGTATCACAATTGCTCTCA
>JAISHV010000078.1 GCA_031262495.1 Ruminococcus sp. | reverse complement strand
TTATCTAAATCAATACCGCTTATGAATACCGAGCCGTCGTCTTCGATATCAATCTTAACATCACAGTCAGCCGTAATCTTTTGGATAACCTTGCCGCCCTGACCGATAACCTCACGGATTTTATCCGGGTGAATCTTCATCTGCATCATCTTCGGAGCATATTTGCCCACTTGAGCTCTCGGCTCTGCAATACACGGCAGCATGATATCATTTAAGATATACATTCTTGCCTTGTTTGTTTTAGCGAATGCTTCACGGATAATTTCCATTGTCAGACCGTCTACTTTAATGTCAACTTGAATCGCCGTAATACCGTTTTTCGTGCCGCCGACTTTGAAATCCATATCGCCGAAGAAATCTTCTAAGCCCTGAATATCAACCATTGTGCGGAATGACCCATCATCTTTGGTGATAAGTCCGCATGAAATACCCGCTACAGGATTCTTTATAGGCACGCCCGCATCCATTAATGCCAACGTCGAACCGCAAATTGAACCCTGTGAAGTTGAACCGTTTGAGCTTAAAACCTCTGATACAAGGCGAATCGCATAAGGGAAATCCTCAACCGCCGGGATTACAGGCTCTAAAGCCTTTTCAGCTAACGCTCCGTGACCGATTTCGCGCCGCCCCGGACCTCTTGAGGGTTTTGTTTCGCCCACAGAATATGAGGGGAAATTATAGTGGTGAATATAGCGTTTGAATTCTTCTTCATCAATGCCGTCAAGTTTTTGTCTGTCGCTTACAGGACCGAGGGTTGCTATTGTTAAAACCTGTGTTTGTCCGCGAGTGAAAAGTCCCGAACCGTGAACACGCGGCAAGAGACCTACTTCAGCGGCGAGGGGACGGATTTCGTCAATCTGACGTCCGTCAACGCGTCTGCCCTCATAGAGCCAGTTGCGGACTATCTTTTTCTGTAATTTATAGATACATTCGTCAATCATTGCTGCACCGTCGGGATACTGCTCATCAAATTTCGCGTGAATCTCGTCTTTAATGGGCTGTAAAAGGCTTTCGCGAACGTTTTTGTCGTCTGTATCAAGTGCAACCTTTACTTTTTCTTCCGATAATTCGCAAATTGCATCGAATAAATCGTGATCTACTTCCATCGACTGGAATTCAAATTTCTTCTTGCCGATTTCTGCTACGATAGAATCTATAAATGCAACGATTTTCTTGATTTCGTCATGCCCTGTTTCTATAGCACGGAGCATAATATCATCGGGGACTTCATTTGCGCCCGCTTCAATCATTACGATTTTTTCTTTTGAAGCGGCAACAGTAAGGTTTAAATCATTTTTAGCGCGCTGTGCTAAAGTCGGGTTTAAGACGATTTCGCCGTCAACAAGCCCTACGGAAACACCGCCGATAGGACCTGCCCAAGGGATATCCGATATAGCTATTGCGATTGAAGCGGCAATCATACCCGTGATTTCGGGGCTGTTATCCGGCTCAACCGACATAACAGTCATAACCACCGACACGTCATTGCGCATATCTTTAGGGAACAAGGGACGAATAGGACGGTCAACCAAGCGGGATGTAAGTATGGACTTTTCGGAGGGTTTGCCCTCGCGTTTCATAAATGAGCCGGGGATTTTCCCGACAGAATAAAGGCGTTCTTCAAAATCAACCGACAGCGGAAAAAAATCTATCCCGTCACGCGGTTTCACCGAAGCCGTAACATTCGCCATAACAACCGTGTCGCCGTATCTTACCCAACATGAACCATTGCTCAGTTCACAGGTTTTGCCTGTCTCAACTATAAGTTTGCGCCCCGCAAACTCTGTTTCAAATTTTTTATAGTTTTCAAACATTTTGATATTCCTCTTTCTCCGCTTAACTTCAATAAAAAGTTAACGACACCAAGCTTTATTAGCTTTAAGTGCTTTTTCTTCCCTTTTTTGTCCGCTTCACGGTGAAGCACAAAATTCTAAGATATTCAATGTATCTCACAATTTTATGCTGACGCGAAAGCGGGTTTTTATTTTTTAATCTTTATCTAATAATTATGCGTTTTAGAATGTGCGGGCGACCAAAGGTCGCCCCTACAAACACAGATGTCAGAGGTCAGAAGACAGAGGACAGATTATGAGTGCGACATTCAAACGGATATTCACAGTCTGATTTCTGTCTTCTGATTTCTGTGTTTATTTACGTATGCCAAGTTTCTCGATAATCGCTCTGTATCTTGTTACGTCCTTTTTCATGAGGTAGTTTAAGAGATTGCGGCGGTGACCTATCATTTTGAATAAGCCGCGGCGGGAATGGTGGTCTTTTTTGTGAGTTTTGAGATGTCCTGTTAAGTCGTTGATTCTTTTTGTTAAGATAGCGATCTGAACCTCAGGCGAACCTGTGTCGTTCTCGTTAATCTTATTAGCCTCTATTACGGCTGTTTTTTCTTCTTTGAGCATCATTTTAAATGCACCCTTTCTAATATTTGCAAATTACAAATTGCAAATTAATTTTGCATCAACTCAGAAACGGGCAGGTACATTCCCCGTATAAAAGAGGCTTTCCCCCGAATCCGTGTAGATGTAGCGACACGCTGCGTTTTAACCGCAACATTAAAATTATATCATATATTTTCGCAAATGTAAAGTCTTTTTCAAAACTTTTCAGATTTTTTGCTGTAAAATTTACAAATTATCAAAATTTGATTTTTCAAAAATTGAAATAATTTCACCGATTATCGGATTTGATACCAAACAGCCTTGCGGCGTTAAAGTCAATCTTTCATTATCGGTTTTCAAAAAACCCGCCTTAATAAACGGCAAAATCTTTTCTGTAAGTGCCGGGGCGGTTTTAATCCCCGTCTGTGTCAATCGCAAATTCAGCATAATACGCTCGTCGGCACTGCCCGGGTTTTCATCGGTTATATAAGTATTTTGCACCGGTGCGTTTAAAAAATCCCCTAAATCGCGCTTTACGGCGAACCGTTTTCCACCATAATATGAATGAGCGGAGGGACCAATACCGATGTATTCATTACACTCCCAGTATTTGGTGTTGTGTTTTGACTCATAGCCCGGTTTTGCGAAATTTGAGATTTCGTATTGACAAAAGCCGTTTTCTTCTGCTGTTTTGACGGTTTCAAGATACAGTTCGGCTACCCTGTCTTCGTCGGGCAAATCTTCCGGCGGATTTTTATAAAACGGCGTATCGGCTTCAATCTTTAACATATAAATTGAAATATGATTTAAGCCGATTTCGGCGAATGTTTTTATTGACGTTTGAATATCGTAAACAGTCTGACCGGGCAAGCCTATCATTAAATCTGCCGACACGTTTTTGAAAATTTTCACCGCCGCCATCAGGGTTTTAACAGCCGTTTCGGCATTATGAAGTCTGCCGAGCGTTAAAAGCGTTTCATCACAAAGCGACTGAACGCCTATTGAAATGCGGTTAATACCGGTTTCGGCGAAGCTTTTGAAAATTTCTTCCGCCGCCGAATTCGGGTTACACTCAAGGGTAATTTCACAATCGGCGGCTAAATCCGCGCAACGCAAAATTTCCCCTATTTGATTAGGGGAAAGCAATGACGGTGTTCCGCCGCCGAAATAGACGGTATCAAAAATGATATCGCCGTATGTTTTAATATTTCGTATTGCCGCTTTTACGTAGTCTTCAGTAAGGTCTGTTCGCGTTACAGAATAAAAGTCGCAGTATCTGCATTTCCTTTTACAAAACGGGACATGAATATAAAGCCCTATCGGTTTTTGAGGTTTACTCATCGTTTTGGAGGGTATTTATAAGCTTATAAAGCAGCTTATAAAGGGTTTCGCCCTCTTCTTTTGTGAGTTTCATACAGATTGACATTTTTTCGGGGATAGACTCTGCCTTAGCTTTAAGGCTTTGCCCAAATTCAGTTATTTCGACTTTGACTTTGCGCTCGTCCATTTCGGAACGCGTACGCGTAATGAGTTTTTTGCTCTCCATTTTTTTGAGCATCGGGGTTAATGTACCCGAATCTAAATAAAGAAATGAGCCTAATTCATTGACGGTGACGGATTTTTTCTCCCACAGTATAAGCATAGCTATATACTGGGTATAAGTCATATCAAGGTCGCCCAAGACATTTTTATAATGCCTTATAACCTCTTTAGAAGCCGCATAAAGCGGGAAGCAAAGCTGATTCTCAAGTTTTAGTGCGTTTAACATAGTAGTTCCTTGTTAATTTTTCTGTAGGGGGGGATTTTGGCGGTAAACGGGCGAACGAAGTTCGCCCCAACACAGCAGACGGATATTTAATTCTACGCGGTGAGCATCTGAATGTTCTGAAAGATGTTCATCGCGAATTAACCGGCGGGTTGCCCGCCGCTTCCATAACTGCTTTCGCTAATTGGTCGGCGCAGGAAGTAGGTCTTCTGCCGCAGGTAACGCCTTTGCATTTTTCGCTGATTTGTTCGGGTGTCCAGCCGTCAATAAGGCGCGGTATCGCCTTGAGGTTGCCGTTGCAGCCGCCTGTGAACACCACATTTGTGACAACCCCGTTGTCATAGTCAAACGTAATCACCGACGAACAAGTATCCTGTGTTTTATAAGTAAATTTCAAAACAGAGCACATCCTTTATAATTTTAGTTTTTATGGGTACTTTAGATAAACGATTTCAGGTCATTCACAGAGATGTAAGATGTTAGAGGTTAGAATAGAAGTTAGAATTCAATGTCTAACCTCTAACTTCTAACATCTAACCTCTATGTTTATGCTACTATTTTTTCTATATCTTTCCCGATTTTTTCGGGGGTATCTGTGGGGGCGTAGCGTTTTAGGACGTTGCCGTCGCCGTCCACTAAAAATTTTGTGAAATTCCACTTAATGTTTGAACTCAAAAGTCCGCCTTTTTGCTCTTTTAAAAATCCGTAGAGCGGAGCTTCATCAGGTCCGTTTACGTCAATTTTCTGAAACTGCGGAAAAGTTATGCCGTATCTGCCTGTACAGAAATCGTGGATTTCTTCTTCTGTGCCGGGAGCTTGGTTTCCGAATTGGTTACAGGGGAAATCCAAAATCTCAAAGCCCTTATCATGAAACCGCTCATAAATATCCTGAAGACCGTCATATTGCGGCGTAAACCCGCACCCTGTCGCCGTGTTAACAATCAGCATCGTTTTTCCTTTGTAGTTTGAAAGCGGGACATCCGCGCCGTTATAGTCTTTTACGGTAAAATCGTAAATATTCATAATATTTCACCTCACAAAGTCTTTTGCATTTATATTTTACACTATTCTATTTTATTTGTCAAGACTTTTTTCAAATTTATTTTATGTTTTAAGAGTTGAATTATACAAATTAACAATAATTACAAAAAAACACCGCCATTAATAACGGCGGTGTTTTAGTTTAATTGGTATTTTCAGTTAGTATATTTGAAATTTCGTATAAAACTTCTGTGATTTTTTGTGAGGGACGGATGGGGTTATAAAGAATATGAACTTCGTCGTTTTTCACGGCGTCAAGCTCACCCCAGCCGGGGCGGGCGGAAATTTCAAGATCGGGGTCGTTTTTGTCAAGGAGAATTACATCAGGCTCAAGCGTTTTAATTTCTTCGGGAGTAACAGCGGTATTGCCTTTAAGTGAGCCGAAAATATTTGTGCCGCCGGCGATGGTAATTACCTCATTAACCAGCGTATCATAGCCCGGAGTTAGCCCCATTTCAATTTCATAATAAACAGATTTCGGGGGAATACCGTAAGCCGCTTCTTTAACCTCTAAAACAGCGGTGTTTATGTCGCCGATAAGTTCGGGGGCTTTCGTTTGAGTGCCTGTCATTACCGCGATATATTCGATATCAAGCTTTATACCCTCAATTGAAGCAGAGGGCGGAATATAAGCAATATTGCCGCGGTTAAAATGATAATCATTCATTTTTCCGGGTAAAAAAACCAAGTCCGCCGTAGTTCCGCTCGCAAGTTCTGACGGGTCAAAGTCACAAATAACAGGGTCAAGCCCGTAAATCCCTGCTGAATCGCGATCGGCTTTTATAATCTTATCGCCGAGCCCGAGACCTATGAGAATTTCGGTTATAGCGGGAGAACCCGAAATAATTGTATCGACACTGTCAGGGACATTGCTATAGCCGCCTTCACGGTTGTTAATAGTTTTTTTCGGCGTGTGAAGTTCATCATATTTTGATTGAGACACCGACAAAGAAACAGCCTTTTCTTCGGCTTCCGCTAAGGCGCGTTCGCGGGCTTGTGATATCTTCTCCGGTGACATTGTTGTAATTTCGCCGCCGTATTCGGTATAATGATCATTATCACACGCGCAAAATAGCAGTAATGCGGCGGCAATGAGCGGTAAGAGCTTTGGTTTCATAAAATTTAATTCCCTGTATTTTTAATGTCCTTTTTTTATATTATAACACGAAATTTTAGTAATGTCAAGGCAGAATACAGATATAAAACCCGCTAATACCCGGTGCAAGTTGCGGAATTTATTCATCAAAATTAATCAAATAATTAAATTCTCTTGACATCCCCGCCGAAATGGTGTATAATGACTATAGAAAAGGAGGTATCGCCATGACTACTTCAATAAGCAACGATTTTTACACATATTACGATTGGTTCAATGACGTTGTGAAGACTGAAAAGCAACCGATAATCCTTTGTCACGCCTCCGCTTTGGAGTGTCTGGAACTGTTTCCGGGGTACGGCAACGAAAAGCAAATTGACGTTTACGCAAAGCAAGGCGGCGCGTTTGAGAATATACATTATCGGATTGTACCCGATTTTTCCGGCATTGAAACGGTGAATGTAGATAACATAATCTGCACTACGCTTAGTCAAACCGTTAATGATATGCTTGACGAGTACGACACAATGGACGAACAAGCACTTGTCGAGGGGCTTGCTATGCATTATTGTAGGCATGGTCGTAGTTTTAGTGGCATAAATGTCAAGCCGGAACACCATGAACGCTTTGAAACAATAAAGCAATGGGCAAGTGAGCATTTTGGCGGAGGATATTAACTATGAGCAAGAACGAAGAACTCATGTATCGGATACTCGGCAAACTGTTTGAAAACGATGAAGCTCCTATTGTATGCAAAGGTGCTTTAATCACAAAGCTTGTGCTTGCGCAGGAAAATTTCTCCGATGTAATCCGCGAAACAAAAGACATTGACCTTAACTGGACTGGCGAACCGCCGAAGCCGGAGGAGCTTGAAGCACTTATCGGCAATGCCGTAAAAAAGGCAGACCCTACATTCAACATTAAGTATGACCGTGAATATATTCCGGGGAAAACCACAGGCGGTATTACTGTCACCAATGCAATCGGTAAACAGATTCTGACAATGGATATTGATATAAAAGGCGTTACCGGGCAAAAGATATATAATTTTGAAGCAGACAGGATTCGCGGCGTTCTCCCGACCGAGATTTTCGCGGACAAAATCGCGGCAATTTCCGGCGATAAGGTTTTCCGCCGTGCTAAAGATATTGTGGACGTTTTCGCACTTTCAAGCTGTATAAGCGTTACGACCGATGAGATTTATAACACATCCGCACAGACAGGCAACGAGATTAAGGCGTTTGACGGATTCTTAAACCGCAAAGACGACCTCCAACACGCATATGACAAGCTTCGCGGTGTCAAAGGAAAGCCGCCTTTTGAAACGGTTTATGAGAGACTTAGAGCTTTTCTTGCGCCGTTTATTGAGCATGATAGGACGGCGAGGGTTTGGAAAGCGGAGACAGCACGATGGGAAGATATTTGATATAGTAATATGAATATAATCTGTAGCCCATCACCCCGAAAAAACATAAAAAACAACGATAAATCACGACAATGGTATAAAAAGCAAAAGCCCCCTAAGTTACTGTCGCACCTTTAGGTGCAAGGCTCATCAGAGGGCTTTTATTTCGTCGAGGCGACGAGACTTGAACTCACGGCCTCTGCGTCCCGAACGCAGCGCTCTACCAAACTGAGCTACGCCTC
>JAISHV010000040.1 GCA_031262495.1 Ruminococcus sp. | reverse complement strand
GAAAAACTCCTAACTAAGTAAACAGTCCGAAAAATCGGCGGTAAATTTTTTAAAGATACTCGTAAAAAAAGCGGTAATTTTAAAATGCCTAAATCCCCTATTGACCCGAAAAAATGCCCGGATGTGCTTAATCAATTTATCCGTTATCAGCGGGTTATCAAAATGAAATCTGAAAAAACCATCGAAACGTATTTTTACGATTTGAGGATTTTCTTTAGATTTCTTTTGCGTTTGAACGGAAAAGTTTCAGCGGGGACTGATTTTGACGATATTGATATTTGTGCTGTAACCCTTGCAGATTTACGCAATTTCAAAAAACTTGATGCTTTAGAGTATCTTCAATTCACAATGCAGCAGCGCGGTAATTCCGCGACAACGCGCAAGCGAAAACAAGCATCGCTGAGTACGTTCTTTGCGTGTATTACAAAAGATTTAGAACTTTTGGATAATAATCCGATAAAGGATTTGGATTATCCGAAAATGCACGCTAAACTGCCGAAATTCTTAAATTTACAGGAGAGCCGGAAACTCCTTTCATCTATGAATGAGGAGAATCCCTATTTTACGCGGGATTATTGTATTATCACGCTCTTTATAAATTGCGGTATGCGGCTTAGTGAGCTGACGGGGCTTAATTTACGGAGTATCGACCTTGATGCCCGTACAATACGCCTTCTCGGGAAAGGCAATAAAGAGCGCGTTGTGCATCTTAATGATGCGTGTTGTTTTGCATTACTCGACTATTTGCCCATTCGCGCAGAGATGATTGAAAAAAATAAATGGGAAATACTTGATGCACTGTTTATTTCCGCAAAGGGGCGGCGAATCACAAACCGCAGGGTTGAACAGATTACCGCACAGGCATTCGCGGACGGCGGTTTAGATGAGAGAGGTTTCTCCCCGCACAAGCTCCGTCACACAGCGGCAACCCTGATGTATCAGCACGGGCACACCGACCCTATTCTCCTAAAAGAAATTTTAGGGCATAAATCGGTGTCAACTACGGAGATTTATACCCACGTGACCGGCGAGGATATCGCTGATGTTATGGATAATTCACCGCTTGCGAATGTAAAGCGAAAGGTTAAAAAATAGTTTGTAAAATCTATTGACTCTTGATTTCGATTATGTCATAATCAAATTATTAAGAAATTACATAATATGAAATACGAAAGGTTTGCATTTATGTTTAACAAAAACTATTTAAAACGTATAATTATGATAATTGCGGCTGCGGCAGTGTTAACATCATGTTCGTTTGAACCGTATGAAGAGATTGTCGAATATGTTTCGATTGGAACGACGACTGCAAATATAGAAAAAACAACAAAGAAAACGCCCTCCGCAACAGAGAGCACAGATAAAGCTGAATCAGTTAAATCTACAGAAACGACCGCCGAACAAACCACAACCGCCCAACCCGTGACAACTGTCAAAACCTCGACAACCGCCCAAACGACAACAGTTACGACAACCGCCCCTAAAGACACGAATGCCGAATATATACAGTCGCTTTTTGATGATAAAAAAAGTGACGTATGGGTCACAGGTTCCGGTAAAGTAACGCGAGTTTTAGCGGACGACACCAAAGGCGACAAGCATCAGCGTTTTATTTTGGAGATTTCAACGGGGCTTACATTGCTTGTAGCACATAATATTGATATCGCACCGCGTATTGATGATATTAAAAAAGGCGATGTGATTTCATTTTACGGCGAATATATCTATTCCGATGAGGGCGGAACGCTTCACTGGACACACCACGACCCCGACGGCAGTTCCGACGGCGGCTGGCTTAAAAAAGACGGAGCAGAGTACAAATAGAGATGTTAGATGTTAGATGTTAGAGGTTAGAATTATGAGCGCCTTGTTTATTTGACTAAACAAGGTGCTTTTGTATTTTAATTTTTGATTGCTGTTATGATTCTCCCGAGTACTGATTCGTAGTTATATGTCATCGGTTCTGTGTGGGGGAATAATAAAATCATACGCATAATATAGAGAATTATCGCTGCTATAACTATTATGAGCAGGGCTTTATCGAGTATTTTTGCAGTCTTTTTCCCGCGAAAGATGTAGAGAGCTAAATAAATCATTAAAATTACTATTACCGGCACAAGCAAGGGGTGGAAGTATATACTTTCTTTAATTTCACCGTGCATTAACGCTAAACCGGCGCGTGTTCCGCCGCAGCCTATACAGGGTACGCCTGTAACCGAGCGGAAAATACAGCTTGTCCCTAAAAGTTGTGACGCTATTATCATATAGACTATGGTGAAAGTCAAAACTCCCCAATAGTTTTTCAACTGTTTGAGGAGATTTTTAATATTGTCTTTTGCAGACCGTGCTTTAGCAGACGTGTCTTTTACGGACGTGTCTTTTACGGACGGGTCTTTTACAGACGGGTCTTTTGCAGAGGGGGGCGGCTTATGAGGAGAGCCCGTTGACATTATTTATGTAATCCTGAATCTGGAATGAGCTTATAAGCATACCTACGCCGGCAAGTATTGTACAGATAATCCAGAGTACAAAATTGCTGTTCCAAGGCACTGCTCCGGGGTTTTGCTGTGCGCGCACACCTGAAACATACTGCAATGATTTGTCCCATTTATACCAGTTATACCACATAACGATACCGCAGAACCAGCCCACAATCAGCATGGGAGTGCTTACTTCCTCGGCACCGCCGGATAAACGTTTGATTTCTTCGTTTGTTACCCATGTCCAGTAAAGGTAGTAGATTCCGCAAGAAAGAATCGAAAACACAATAACGAGAATCGGGTTTCTGTATTTAGGCATTTTTTTACCTCCATGATAAATATTACTTATATAATATCATATTTTTGAGAAAAGCGCAATATGTAAATTGACTAAAAATTTCTTTAGAATTGTGATAATTTGACGAAAACGCTTATAAAATTACAAATTTTGCATATGGGGGAATTGCTATAAATAAATCCCCGACTGCAAAATCGGGGATTATCAAAGATTTTAGGAGTTTTAATCGTCAATTTCTTTTTCAAACTCGAGAATCTTCCCTGTAACTGCATCAATGGTATAACTGTATTCTGTTCTGTCTTTTCTAAATTCAACCTCATAGACAAATTTTCCGTCATCGCGGTCGTATTCGGCTTGTATATATTTTACATCTTTGACAGTGAGCCCGGCGTGTTCAAGGGCGATAGCTTCGGCTTTTTCGGAAGTTATTTTATCTGCGGCGGTTGCCGCGGTTTTAGCGGTCGTGGCTGCGGGCTTTACGGCGGTTGCAGACGGTTTATCATTTCTGTAATAGTCGGCATCCATATCATATGATAAGATTTCACCGGTCATTGAGTCTATATCATAGTCGTATTCGATATTGTCTTTGTAGAATTCTACCTCATACTCATAAACGCCGTCATCGAAGGTGAGCTTTGCTCTGACAAGATTTACATCTGTTTCTTTTACGCCGGCGTGAGTGAAGGCTATGGCTTTGGCTTCGTCTGCTGTAATTTCGTATTTAACAGTGCGCGCAGGTTCTGATTTTTTCTTTATAAATTCGGCATCGGCATCTTTTTCGATAATTTCACCTGTATATGCTTCAATCGAATAGTCGTATTCTGTTTTGCCTTTGAAAAACTCAACGTCATACTCATAAATTCCGTCATCAAACTCCAATTTCGAGCGGGCAAATTTGACTTCTTCTTCCTTTAGCCCGGCATCAGTGAGTGCTATGTCTTTTGCCTTTGCTGTACCTATAAATTCGTCGTCGGCTGTAGCAAAAATGCCTGTCATTACAGCGGCAGCAACTATCAGCGCAGTCACAATTATCCATTTTAAAGATTTAGTTAATTTCATAATCAGTCGCCTCACTTTCTTAAATTTTAGTCTGTTTATAATATAGCACATATATTATACTTTGTCAAGCGTTTTAAAAACGTTTTCAGAATTTTTCATTAAAATTTCATAATCTGTGATTTGATTTATTAGTCTGATAAATTTACTTAATTTGTTAACAATTTATGAAATCGTAAACAAAATAAAACAAAACCGCCGCTTAATCAAAAGCGGCGGTGATTATTCGTATGACGAGCCTTTTAACTAAAGATCAACTTGATAAATTTCTACTGCTGATGTCTATGGTATACGAAAAATTCTTATTCAGCGTAAACAGAAACCTTTGTTCTGTCTCTGCCGAGGCGTTCAAAACGTACACGTCCGTTTGCAGTCGCAAACAATGTATCATCCGAACCTCTGCCTACGTTAAGTCCCGGGTGGATTTTCGTGCCTCTTTGGCGAACGAGAATATTACCGGATAAAACGACCTGTCCGTCTGCTCTTTTCGCGCCGAGCCGCTTCGATTCTGAGTCTCTGCCGTTTTTGGTAGAACCCATACCTTTTTTATGTGCCATTAATATTCACTCCTTTTTAGGAAACCGCGAAGATTATTACTAATTTTGCGATTAAAAGCTAAGCTATGAAAGTTTAATTCTTATATTCTTTTTGATTGTATGTGCCGTGCGGTATTTGGTAACGCTTTTACGGATTTAATTTTTTGTATAAGTTTTGTCTGCGCCCTTGAGACAGTAATAAAATTACGCTTTTACGGACTCAATTCTTACTTTTGTATAGGGTTGTCTGTGACCCTGACGGTGGTATGTTGAACCCTCTTTTGAATGGTATGTGAAGATGTTGATTTTTTTGCCTTTGCCGTTTTTAACAACAACAGCTTCTACTACAGCACCTTCAACATAGGGTTTTCCGGTTTTTATACCGTCGTCACCCGACACTAAAATCACTTTGTCAAATGTTACAGCGGCATCTGTATCAGCACCGAGCTTTTCGATGTAGATTTCATCGCCCTCTTTTACTTGATACTGTTTTCCGCCTGTTTCAATTACAGCGTACATTCAGTACACCTGCTTTCTTATAAAACTCGCTGCCTTCGGCGGGAGAATTTACTAAAATTTGTAACAGAGACTACCGCAAATTTCAGCCCACTCCGCTTAAATTATAAATAACCTCAGCACGCGGCAACAATTATTATACATTATTACGAAAAGTTTGTCAAGTGTAATTTATAAAAATTCACAAAAAGTTCTTAAATGAGTATCAAAGAAAATAATCAGTCAGTATCAATCTTTGTAATATGCGCGGTGAAGTCAGAACCCGAGCGTCTTATTGCGCGGGAAGCGAGTGCGTAAAGGTCGCTTGAAGTGGTTGTCAGCTGAACGAAACGCTTTGCCGGCGGCGCAGGGGCGTTGAAACATTCTTTGATATCTGATGAAAAAGGCATTTTCAGCTTGCTTTCGCTGTCTTTATTCTTTTCTTCGGAGGCTTTTAGGATTTCCGTGCCGCGTTCGTTGAATGCTAAAATATGCCCGAAAGACGGCGGCACTAAGATATCCGTATTTAAAATACCGAGATACAGATTAAGCAGAATTCGGCGGATTCGCGCCATTGTGTAGCGTTTTGTTTTTATCATTTCAAGGAGTTCATCAATGGAAGATGCCATTTTTCCGGCTTCAAAGATGCGGTTTTCTAAGCCTTGAGCTACATCGGGGATTTGTTGGAGCTGTGTTATTACTGATTTTCGGAGGGCGTAAAGGATTTCACGCTCAAGGTTATCAAAATAGCAGAGCCATTCTTTTTCTTCGTATTCTTTTACGGCTTCGAGGGTTTCTTTCGGCACAAATGCACTGATATCCTCATCGTTTTCAATCATTTCGCGGATTTTAGAAGCAGACGCGAATTTACCTGAAGTTTCATCTGAATCATGAGAAACACCTTCGCGTTTAATCGGTAATATGTCAAGAGCGAGATTAAAAAAGTTCAGAGATTTGAGGTATTCAATAGCTAAGGTGTTATTCGGGTCGTCAAAAATGTCGGCAACCATCGGTCCGGCTTCAAGCCCGATAATTTGTTGGAGTGCTTGAGGGAATGATATCCCCTGTTCAAGCAATGGTTTAAGTTTTTCGGGTGTCGCCGCTTTAACGGATGCTTCGGCAGCACTTTTTAGCATTGTAATATCGGTATTTTCACAGCCGAATGAAATACCATCAACCACGCCCAAAGCCCCCAGTGTCATAATACCGGAACGCGCAAAGAGTTCGGCGGGAGCGAGTGAATATACAACAGGCATTTCAATCACAAGGTCAACCCCGTTTTTTACTGCGATTTCGGCACGTTTGAATTTGTCGATTAAAGCGACATCGCCGCGCTGAACGTAGTTACCGCTCATTACAGCGACAATGTGCGTAGCACCTGCTTTGCGAATCTCATCAATGTGGTGTTTGTGACCATTGTGGAAAGGGTTGTATTCGCTTATAATTCCGTATGTTTTCATTTTTTATACTCCGTTCCGCCGCTCACGGCGGCAAAGAAAGCTATTAAAGGTAATGCCTTTTAGGTTTTTCACGTTAAAATTTAAGTAAATCCTGTTCTGACAGTATCATCAGTATGGGATAACCGTCTTTATATTCTTTTATTATGCACGGATTTTCACGTGCATATTCGACTATTTGCTGTTTGAGTCCGCCTGTTGTCAGCTTACTTAGCAGTGACTTCATTGAGTTATCTAAGATAGGTTTACAAAGGGTCGAGAGTGAAATAAAATACACGCCGTTTTTGTGCATTATGCGATATGGCCAGATTGCACATTCAAAGGGTTTATTATCGCCTAAGATACAGCCGTTTTCAGTGAGCATCGGGCAATTATAGCGCGTTATTTCTTCATCTTCAAAAACGACAAATTCGCTTGTCTCTTCCATAATAAAGAGACTCCCCGGTTCACCGTTCGGGCGTTTTGTCATTCGTACGCCGGGGTAATTGTCTGTGATATACTCGCGTAAATTATCAGTCAGAACAGGCGTTTCCCACAAATCATATTTTGTGAACCAACAGCATAACCGACATTCGGCACAGTCCTTCCCCGTCAGTAAATCATTTAATAAAAGCAATAAATCACCTGTAATTTAAAATTTGTTACGTTTTAATACTAATACGCAATAAAAAAGTGAAATGATGTGCGGGCGGGCGGGGCGCCCGCCCCTACAAATTGTATTTAATTTTTTGGGTTTGTAGGGGCGACCGCCCGGCAGATTTTTTTCTGCTTGGCGCACCGTTGTTTCAGAGCAAATTCAATCAATTCTTTAAATGCATATTAGTATAAGTTTATAATATTTTTATGTTTTTGCAAATCAGTACCGTGGACGGCGTTTAGGCTGAACGCGGTCTTTGAGGTAGGTTGAACGCGGGGCATTTTTTGCGCGCTCGAGCATTTCTTTTCTGAAACGCTCACGCCTTGCATCGCGCGCTCTGATATTGCCGGCGACAAGGAAAATTCGTTGCGCTATGCGTTCGGAATCTGTGTAGTGGTCTGTTATTTCAAAAGACGAAACCTTTTTTCCCGCATCGGGCGGCATCCACATCTTAAAATGAAAACCGTCTTCAGATTTTTCGTATGCTAAAAACAACGCATCATCATTAAAATATTCAGCTTTAATTTTAAAGACTACTGTGTGTTTTTTTACGATAATATCATCAATGGTTTTTATATCGGCAACCCATAAGCGTTTATAGGTACGGATGGATTTATTAATAATTGCGGTTTGTACAAATTGAGAAATTATAAGGTTTTTGTCGTATATTTCAATATACGTGTTCTCTTTATGCCCGCGCAGACGGTGTTCATTTATGGTTGAAAAAATTACGACTGTAAAAAAACCGTATAAAAAAACGAATGTGAGTGCCGTAATTATTATTCTTGAGAGGGTGTAAGGAATTTGAAATCCTAAAATTACGTTAAAAAACAGTATAACCGCCGCTGCCGCAAACACAGTCACGGGAATCGGAATAAGCATTATAAGCATCCGCAAAGCAGCTCTGCCGCGAATCTTTTTTTCATTTACACGAAATATTTTATTATCGTACCTGATTTTGAAAACCTCACAAAAAACAAATCAGCCTGAACAATCTTAATAATTATACACTATTATTTGTGTTTTGTCAACAATTTCAGATAATTTTATGTGAAGTTTTCCTGTATGCAAATTTTCTTTAAGCGTCATGAATATAACTGTTTGTATAACAAGCACGATATATCATATTATGAATATTTAATTGTCAAATTTTATCGTAAAGTAAATAACTTTACAATAAGTAAAAGAAAAATAAATCCCCCTGAAAAGTAGTATTTCAGGGGGCACGGCTATTTCTTTTTTAAGTATTCTGTGAGCAGAGCTAAGAATATTTCGTTGTCAATAGGTTTTGCTAAGTGGGCGTTCATTCCGGCGTTAATGCAGGCGTCGGCATCTTCTTTGAATGCGTTAGCTGTCATCGCAATAATCGGGACTGTTTTATTAAATTTTCTGATTTCACGTGTAGCCGTTAAACCATCCATTACGGGCATCTGCATATCCATGAGAATTAGGTTATACGCTGAATTGGAGGCAAAGTCAACGGCAATTTGTCCGTTTTCGGCTTCATCTATTACACAGCCTGTTTCTTCAAGCAACATAGTTACAATCATTCGATTGACTTCGACATCCTCAACAAGCAGAATTCTCTTTCCGCAGAAGATATCATTGCAATTGCCGGTATTGTCAAGAACATCTGAGCCGTCTTCACTGTAATGTATTTCACCTGACCACTCAATCGGGATTTCAAATGCAAATGTTGAGCCTACACCTTCTTTACTCTCAACGAAGATTTCGCCGCCCATCAGTTCGACAATCTGTTTGCTTATCGCAAGCCCCAGTCCTGTCCCGCCGTATTGGCGTGTAATGGATTTATCGGCTTGTTCAAAGCTGTTAAAGAGTTTTTCCATTGACGAGGGGCTAATACCTATCCCTGTGTCGGTGCAAGTAATACGAAGGCGGTTTTGACCGATAATATCTGTCGTCAGTGTAATATGACCGCAGTCGGGTGTGAATTTTACGGCATTTGACAGCAAGTTAACGATAACCTGCGACAATCGTAATTCATCAGCCCAAATCATTCGCTTTATGGGTGAATTGAAAACAACATTTACTTCAATGCCTTTGTCAACCGCCTTATCGGCTATAACATTTACGGCGTTTTCAATCATTTTTTTGTAGTCAAAAGAGGTTTCGGAGATTTCAAGTTTGCCGCTTTCGATTTTACTCATATCTAAAACGTCATTGATAATCGACATTAGGCGGTGTCCCGCTTCTTCGGTTTTTTCAAGATAACGCTTTATACGCGGTAAATCATCGGTTTTTTGCGCAAGTGAGGTCATGCCGATTATTGCATTCATCGGTGTTCTTATTTCGTGAGACATTGACGATAAAAACATCGACTTAGCGAGACTGGCATCATTAGCGCGGCGCATTGCATCATACAGTCTTGAGACGTCAGTCAAAACCCACAATTCGCCGCCCTGATCGCGAAGATTGAGCCAATAACCTTTTTGGATACATTCTTTTCCGTCGCGGAAATGCCATATAGATTGTACCGGCTCGTGAGTGCTGCGCAGTTTCCTGATTGCTTCAATATGCTCATCGGTGTTTGTAATCATTGAGTCCCAATATGCCGTGAGCGTGTTGAAATCCTTAACATCATCGCCTGTTATTGCGGCGTTGTATTTGGTAAACCAGTCCGGGAAGATATCGTCATATGCGTTGTTTGCAATAAATGTTCCGTCTGTCATAATTGCGACAGCGGGGTCCATTACGTTAAAAATCTCGTTAAAGAGGAGTTTTGTTTTCGATAGTTCTGTTATGTCCCGTGAAATCCACAGTTCGGCATATTTATTAGCAGTAAATTCGACTATTGTTGCTTTAAATAACAGTTCTTTGCCGTTTTTAAAATGCCAGATAATTTCTTGATTTGTGTGTGTTTCACGCAGCTTTTTAACTTGTTCGGCGGCTTCTTCGGGGTTTAATATGAATTGATTCCAAAATTCTACCATTTCTTCATCAATAACCTGACCGAAACGATAAACATCCTTCCATCCCGGGAAAGCCTTTGAATACGCGCTGTTTCCTATCGGCATTCTGCCGGGTAAAAACATGACAGCAGGGTCTTCCATAGTTTCAAAAACACTGTCAAATATTTTGAACTGTGTTTCAATCTCTGTGATATCACGAAGTACCCATAATTCGGCATAATCATCGACACCGAAATTAATGAGAAAACCACGCGCAGAATATGTTCTGCCCGATTTGAAATGCCATATGGTTTCTTGTGATTCGCGAGTTTCACGAAGCCTTGCGATAGTTTTCAGATGATCATCCGGGTTTTCGGTGAACTTTTCAAAAAATTCATATAGTCCGTTGGTATTATTTCTGTCCTTAAAAACTTCGTCCCATCCGGGCATTATTTCATCAAATTTGGCGTTTGCAATATGCTTTTCATCAGGTCTTAGAATTATTGCAGCATCCATTGTCTGGAATATATTAATAAAAAGCTGCTCATTGAATGCCGGCTCGCTGAAAAAGCTTTCTTCAAATGGTTTTGCTGTTTTCATAATTGAACTTAACTCCCTTGAAGCGTGGTGTTTTTTACACCATTTGTTGTAATGGTTATCAATTGCAGGAAAGGAAAGTATTGGAATTATTTTTAAATTTATTTATGATACAATTACCTATAATACATCATACCATAGTATTTAAAAATTGTCAAGTGAATTTTCTTTTTAGTTTATATGAATTTTTTTAGGGTAAAACACCCTCTGCATAGAAATTTTATGAAATAAATTTTATTTTAAAAACCTATTGACAAGAAGTAATTTATGTGGTATAATACATACACACGAAATATAATTGTTTTAAGCGGTAAAAAAACAACACGAGGCTTTTATGTATCGGAAAATTTTGCATTGTGATATTAATAATTTTTACGCCTCGGTTGAAGTGCTTCATCACCCGAAATTAGGCGCATACCCTGTGGCTGTGGGCGGTTCGGCAGAGGAACGGCATGGGATTATATTAGCGAAAAATTATATTGCAAAACCTTTCGGTATTCAAGTCGGAATGGCACTCTGGCAGGCTAAGGAGCGGTGCAAAGACCTGATAATTGTACCGCCTGATTACCCGAAATATCAAAAATTTTCAGCACTCTTTCGTGAAATTTTATCGGAATACTCCGATTATGTCGAACCTTTCGGCTTAGACGAAAGCTGGGTTGACGTGACAGACATCTGCGGGAAGCCCGATGCGGCTCGGCTTTTGGCTGACGAAATCCGTGAACGCGTTAAAAAAGAATTAGGGCTCACCATCTCAATCGGCGTTTCCTATAACAAAATCTTCGCAAAACTCGGTTCTGATATCAAAAAGCCCGATGCTACCACCGTTATTTCACCGACAAACTTCAAAAAAGTTGTATGGGGACTCTCCGCTTCCGATTTGCTCGGCGTGGGGCGTTCAGCCGGGAAACGCTTGGCTTCATCCGGCATTAACACTATCGGCGATATCGCAAACGCCGATGCGGCTTGTTTAGAGCACATTTTCGGGAAGTGGGGACTTCATCTTTATACCTACGCAAACGGACTTGATACTTCCCCTGTCAAGCCGAGCAGTTATGAACGCGAAATTAAATCCGTCGGGAATTCTACAACCTGCCCCCGCGACCTCGAAAATTCAAACGATGCGCATATAGTCTTCTATAATTTAGCCGAATCGGTCTGTGAGCGTATGCGCGAAATCGGTATGATGGCGAAAACGGTTCAAATCAGTCTGCGTGACACTGATTTACGGACATTCGAGCGGCAAGCTGTGTTATCTAAGCCGTCTGTTGTTGCCGCCGAGCTTACGGATACTGCCCTTTTGCTGCTTAAAAAGAATTACAACTGGAAATTGCCGCTTCGCAGTATCGGTATCAGGGGTATGAATTTAGTCCCCTTTGAGCAAACCCCTCAGATTTCGATGTTTGAAGACGACAACAAACGTGTTCGCACCGAAAATTTAGAATTCACAATCGACGGCATAAGGCGGCGTTTCGGGTATTTGTCGGTTCAGCGGCTTTTAATGTACAGCGGCGGCAAACTCGGGAAATTAGATGCGAAATCTTCTAATATCATTCATCCGGTGGGGTTTAGTTGATTTTTTGGATATTATAGAACGGTTTTTTTATGGAAATTTCTGATTTACTTAAAAATGAAATGAAAGTCTATATTGATGTTTATGAAAAGCATTCAAAAGACGGGATGATTACGCCTATAGGTTTTGTATGGGAAGACGGGCGCAAGTACGCTGTGGACCGCGTACTCGAAATTACGAAAGCCGCAAGCTTAAAAGCCGGCGGCGCAGGTCTTCGCTATACCGTACGTATCGGAAATGTACTGAAATTTATGTTTCTTGAGGAAGAAGCGGGGCTGAGGAGGTGGTTTATGTCACGAAAATAGGTCGCTCGCCTTGACAATATAATAAAATGGTGGTATAATTATATTTGAGGAAATTTTATGAAAACAGATATTCTTACCCCAAAATTGAAAACGCTGTGTTTAGTTTTCGCCGTTAATTTAGTGTTTATTTGTCTGACAGATGCTTTGATGATTGAGTTTCCCTTACTTTTATTTTCATATTTAATTCAGGTTTTGACGATTTTTATGTTTATCGGATTGCCTTTAATTTTCCTGAATAGAAAAATAAATATAAATATAAGTCAGATTTTTATCATTTTGGGTGTTTCGATATTTCTGATAATTTTTAGAGAATCAGCTCCGCTCTTTCTTTCAAATTTTAATATCGGTGAAGCAGCATTTAATATTATGTTCTGTGCGGGTTTGATTTTTTATTATGCGGTTTTGTTTTTTGTTACTGTGAAACTGTGTTTGCGTAAGAATTTCATTAAGAAGCCGCTTGTTATTTACAGTATAATTTATGTTTTGCTGATGATTTTTAAGAATTTCTATACAGCATTGATTTACCGCCCGTTAGCGAATTTTGCTGTAGACAGTATGGGTATTTCCGGTATAATGCGTGTGTTTACAAATTTTGATAATCCGTTCAATCACATCGTGATGAGAGCGTTACTCCCGGCGGTGTTTGGCGCTTTAGTTATATTTGCGGGTGAAAAAAAAGGTTAAAATATGGATTTTAAAAAAATTGACAATTTAAAAGAAAAAATCATGCAGCGCAGACCGCTCGACACCGACGGAATGATAAAATTGCGCGATAAATTTTGTATTGAATATACCCATGACTCAACGGCTATTGAGGGCAATACTCTCACTCTGGATGAAACCGCATTAATTCTCCAAAAAGGCGTTACAATAGGCGAAAAGCCAATCCGCGAACACCTTGAAGTAATCGGACACCGTGATGCATTTGATTATATAATGCTTTATGCCGACAAAACAACGCCGCTTTCAGAGTCGGTTATAAAAAATATACACTCGCTTGTGTTGATGGATAATCCGCGTTATCGCGGGATATGGCGTGATGTTCCGGTTCGTGTCGGCAGCCACGTTGCACCTCAGCCGTATTTAATCGCGCCTATGATAGAAAAGCTTTTAGCTGACAATACGAATTCAAATAAACATATTATCGAAAAGACGGCAGAATTTCACTTGCGCTTTGAAACTATTCACCCTTTTATTGACGGAAACGGAAGAACCGGGCGGTTGCTTTTGAATTTTGAGCTTATAAAACAGGGTTTTTTACCGATAAATATAAAATACGCCGACCGTAAGCGATACTATGATTGTTTTAACCAATACCGCGAAACCGGGGATATATCGGCTATGACAAAACTTATTGCCGATTACGAGGAAACGCGGCTGAATGAATATCTCAAAGAGCTTTCAGAGATTTAACTTTGAATAATGAAATCCCCTTAAACTTTCACAAATTTAAGGGGATTATTTTTAATTCATGTGGACATACGAATAATTCAGGTCAACATCCGTATCAATGCCGCTGACTTTGCCTGTGCTTGAATACTGCCACATATTGTATTCGCCGTCGTAGAATGCAGTAAGTTTTTCTTCGTCGCCCCAACTGGCTACCCATATACCGTAGTTTGCGCTTAGTTTTTCTAAGTTTGTGTGGTGCGTTAGGAAGTATGTATTGCTGTAGATGGTTAAGTTTTTATAACCGCTTCTGTATAGCGTATTACAGAAAGTGATGATGATATTCATAACCTTCGTTTTTGACATTGATTTATAAAACGATTCCTCAATGTCAAGTACAATCGGATATTCGGGGCTTGTCCCTTTAATTATATTTATCATGGCGAGGGCTTCTGTCTCGGCTTCGGCGATGTTTTCGGCGTATGTATAATGATAAATCCCGTATGGAATATTATTCTTTTCACAGCCCTTTACGTTTTCATAAAAACGTGAATCGGTGTTATCTGTACCATATGAACTGCGTATCATTGCAAAATCAATGCCGTCGTCGTTTACCTTTGACCAATCAATTTTACCCTGCCAGCTTGACACATCAACACCCTTATAGACACCGCTGTAAACCGATACGTAATACTCTGCGGTATATTCACCCGATGTTATTGTAACAGACGTCTCCCCTGTTCCTACAGCGGTTACGAGACCGTCTTTATCTACGGTTGCCGTTTTTGTATCATTTGATATGTATTTTATATCCGCTTCCTTTCCGTCAACATAACAGAAAGCATAAATCTGTGCGGTTTTGCCTTTGCGAAGTTTTACAAATTCATCTTCAAGTGTAATTCCATTTGAAGCGTATGATGCGGCGGGCGGGTTTACGGTTACATCAACGCTCACTTTTTGACGTGACGATGTTTTGAAACGAATGGTAGTATGTCCCGGTCCGACAGCAGTGACTAATCCGTCGCTGTCGGCTATCGCTACATTTTTGTTATATGAATTCGGTATCAAATAGTCATCAGAGTTTTTGGGCGTAAACAAAAAACTCATCTGTCGTGTTTCACCGATATCAAGTGTCATAACCTGCGGCGATGAGCGCAGGCGTGTCGCCGGTATTGTGACTTCTTCGTCAGAGCTGCCCGCAGCGGCAATTGCCGCAGCCGCATCAGTTTTTGCAGCCAAAGCCGCAACACTGACAGAAAGCGGTATAGCCAAACACAAGCAGCATATTATTGCCGCGATAATCTTTTTCATTTTAAGTTCCATTCATTTTAAAATCAACACAAATAACTATGAAAGCTATGACTATTACATTAAATCCTTTGTTTTAACGTTTAGTTAATTATACAGTAATTTTACACAAATGTCAACACTTTTTATCAGATTTGTAATGGCAAATAGAGGTTAACATAGAGGTTAGAAGTTAGATGTAAGAGGTTAGATTAGTAATGGCAGCGATATCAGCTATAAATCCGTAATAAAAGAGGCGGGCAACAGCATTGCCCGCCGGTATTAATCTAATCTCTAACGTCTAACCTCTTACCTCTATATTCATTCCGCTAATTCGTTCGGGCGTGACAGGCTGTTCCAAATACTGTTAACGTTTTCTACACAATCAAAATATTTTGTTGCGATGGCATTTTGAGGGATTGATAAATCTTCTGCACATTCTTGCATTGTTTTCCAGTCGGCTTTTTCGTATGAAATTATCAGTTTGAAAAGCTGTCCTGTTCTGCCTGTCTGATAGAGCAGAGCATTCTTAATTTCATCGACTATAGGCAATTGGTCAAGAGCTAAAGCTAAATCACACTGCATAAGTTTTCCGAGAGTTGAAAACATTCCGAGGAGGTAAGCTTCGGATTTTGAAATAGGCATATCTTTACAGAGAGGCAGCAGTTCTGAAGCAAATGTCGCACGCAAGAATGAAACTTTCAGCAGTTCATCGGGCATTGAGCCGTCTTCTTGTTTAAATGAAAGGAGGTATATCCATTGTTTGAGCTGACCTAAACCGAGGATAACAAGGGCTTGTTTAACAGAACGCGCACGATTGCGGAGCGCAAAATATGCAGAGTTAACAAGGCGCAGCAGTGAGAATGTCAGTGACACGTCACGTGAAACAATAGATTCAATTTCGTCAATATCCGGCTCATCTTTTGTGATAGCACACATTAGCAGGAAAAAGTTAGACTGGAGATAATTAGTTTTCTTAATAGTCGCCGGGAGCTTTTCGGATACAAACGGACCTTGAAAATATCTGCACCCGCAAGCTACGGCTTTATCGTAGGCTTCCTGACACTCAATATTATAAGCGATAACATTTTTACCGAATGAATTACCGATGCTTATTACGTTATTGAGCGTTTGGGATTTGAAATCCCTGAAGTTCACTTTTATGTAGTTTACTACATCAAGCACACCGAAAAAGCGCGGAGCAAATTCAAAATCACATACTGCAAATTTATAGCCCTGCTGATAATATTTGGTGATAAGTTTATGCGAAGCGGGGTTTGTGATGAGTGAATCCTCAATTTGAAGAATGAGTTTTGATTGCGCAAACATTTTCGGGATATTCTTTTCAAGAAGCCCTGTCGTGAATGTTAAAAATGCCGGTTTTCCGTCTAAGAATGTATCTGTAGCAGAGTTAGATAAAAACTCCTCAATGGCATTGGCAGCTGTGGCATCTGAAATTTGAGTATCGGCACCTAAATGCTCGTTATATATTATTTCATATCCGACCGTTTTTTGGCGATCGTCTAAAATTGCCTGACGTACGATAAAAGATTCCATTAATTTCTCTCTCCGGTATGTTATTTTGATTATTAGACGGGGGAAGCGTTGCTTGTTGTGTTTTCTATGCTCTGATAAATACGTAAAACAATTCACAGCAAGGATAAAGAATTTTAAGTTGTCTTCGGGTCTGCTAAAAGGTCACTGAAACTGTAGATATATTCGTCTGAAAAACCGCGTGCCATAAAGAAGTCGAGCTGTGAATATCTGTCATAAACACATACTGTTTTCATTCCGGCTGATTTAGCTGCCATTATGCATTTGTATAAATCATCAAATACAATACATCTGTTCGGCGATGCCTGAAGTTTTGAAGCACACAGAAAATAAATTTCTTCGTTGTATTTATCGAAGTCGGTGTTTTCGGCTGATAAAAATATATCGAATAATTCGTATATGCCGTGAGCTTTCAGTGCGGGTTTATAGAGCTTTTCAGGGGAAGCGGTCAGCAGAGCCGTCTTTTTTCCGCTGTCTTTGAGGTGCCTCAGATAACGTTCTGCGCCGTCTTTGAGTCCGATATTGTTCGTGTATTCATTTTCGGCAATTTCATTGATTTCTGCTTTGAAATCTTCAAACGAATCCGTAATACCGAGCTTTTTTATCTGTTCATACACCTCTTCATATGAAGATGATGCCATTTCGGCTGAACGTCCCGGAGAAGGGGTTATTCCATGCTTTAACAGATATATTTCATCTATCTCTGCCCAACTGTCGTTTGAATCAAGGAGTGTGCCGTCAAGGTCGAATATTGCGGCGTCAAAATCATCGGCTTTTTTCATTTTTTATAAGGGGTTACAGGGTTACTGTTTTCCGAATTCGTCCGGTTCTTTTGAAGAGGACGCGCTTATTATTTCAATTCACATACGGGTGTTCTGCTGCCCGAATCTGCCCGGTTTTTAAATCGGACGTGTAAGTAATTTCAAATTTACGCACGGGGTTACAGGGTTGCTGATGCCCTAATTTACCCCCTTTTTTCTGATATAGACGACTTTTATGTTGCGCGGACCGTTTGATGCTGATGCTTTAATGTCAAATGAACCCATTGATTCAATAAACGGCATTAGTTTATTGAAGCCGAAATGTCTCACGTCAAAACTGGGAAAACGTTTTGATAAGATATTCCCGATTTGAGAGAGGGATGCCCATCCGTCGTCGTCGGAGACTTCATTCAGTATTGCCGTGACTGCCTCTTCGATTTTTTCGGATGTCAGGTCATCGGAAGCTACAAATTTACTGGGCTTTGAGTTTAGAATTTCAAGGTATCTGAAACGGTTACAAGCTGAAACAAACGGCATCGGTGTCTTTTTTTCGCCCATTCCTATGACATACATACCCGATTCGCGCAGACGTGATGCCAATTTCGTGAAATCACTGTCGCTTGAAACTATACAAAATCCGTCAACATTTTTGCTGTATAAAATATCCATTGCGTCGATTATGAGAGCTGAGTCTGTTGAATTTTTGCCTGTTGTATAGCTGTATTGCTGCATCGGGGTAATGGAATAATTCAGAAGCAGAGATTTCCACGATGAAAGGTTTGGTTTTGTGAAGTCGCCGTATATGCGTTTATATGTTATGATACCGTCGTTGAGTATTTCTTCCATAATAAACTTTACATATTTGTCCGATACATTATCGGCGTCTATTAAAACCGCAAATCTCTTGTCTGCTATTTCGGACATCAGTTACCTCAATTTTTACTATACCTATACTAATTAATTTTACCATTTTCAAGATTAAAAAGCTATAGCAATTTTACACAAAAATATTTATTAGTTTTCTGCAATTTCACTAAAAGTGTCGTCAACTGTCACTTTGATTTTATTAATCTTCTGTTTGTCACTGTCAGTTACAGTGAGTTTTAAGCATCCGAATACGGCACTATCCCCTATTTCGGGAATTTCACCTAAAATCTCCATTGCCCAGCCGCCGACAGTGTTGGCTTCAGTTTGAATATATTCAGCGGGTAATCCTAACTGTTCTTCAAAATCACCGATATTCAGGTCGGGGGCAATTTCATATTCATTTTCGGAAATCTTAACTACCGACGGGATAATTTCATCATTTTCGTCATATATTTCGCCGACGAGTTCTTCAATTATATCTTCAAGTGTAACAATACCGCTTGTTCCGCCGTATTGGTCTTTGACGATAGCCATATGGATTTTTGTTTTTTGCATTTTGGGTAAAACTTCGGAAATTCTGTCAAATTCAGTAACATATAATGCGTTTTTTATAATCCCGGAAAAATCGTCTAAATCTTCGCCGCCTAAAAACTTTGCGAAAAAATCCTTTTCATAGATTATACCGATGATGTTATCAACACTGCCGTCATAAACAGGCAGCCTTGAATAGCGGTCGTCTGCAAAAAGCTGCTTTATTTTCTCGACAGACCAATCTTTTGAAACAGCCGTCATTTTTGTTCGCGGTATGAAGATTTTATCGACCGTAATATCGTCAAATTCAAGTGCCGAACGCACTAAGCGGCTTTCTTGTTCTTCTAAAACGCCTTCGTCTTCAATTTCGTTAATGATAATCTTAAGTTCGTCTTCCGTGACACTCGGGTGATTTTTTTTGTTCTTACTGCTTAATATGATGACAAATTTTTGAAGAATACCAAAAAGAAAAACAATCGGCGTAAAGAGAATAACGAGCAGGAAAAGTACATCGGCGAGTGCGAGTGCTAAAGTTTCGGCTCTGTATTTAGCGTAAGTTTTGGGGATTACTTCGCCGAAAACCAAGACCACAACCGTCATGAGGGCAGTGGCAATACCGATTCCCGCCGCACCGAAAGCCTTCGCAAACACCGCAGTAGCTATTGAGGCAGACAAAATATTTACTATATTGTTGCCGACAAGTATTGTTGTAAGCGTCTTGTCATAATGCTCAATAAGCTTAACTGCTGTTTTGGCTTTTTTATTTCCGTCATCGGACAGCGAGCGTAATCGTATTCGGTTTGCGGTTGAGAATGCCATCTCCCCTGCCGAAAACATTGCGGAGGCGGCTATAAGGATTATAATGATTATGTAAGTCATAGTAATTTTTTTAAAAAAGGTTTCTATTTTAATCGGCGAGTTGCGTAATCAGATAATATATTGCCCGTTTCGCTGCCGTTTAATACACTACAGCATTAAAAAATCAATCTTTTAAGTTTATACTAATATGCAATAAAAAAATGACATGATGTTCGGGCGGGCGGGGGCGCCCGCCCCTACAAATTGTATTTATTTTTTTGAGTTCTGTCGGGGCGACCGCCCTCGGTCGCCCGTTGTTTCAGAGCAAATTCAATCAATTCATAAAATGCATATTAGTATTAGTATAATTATACAATAAATTTTTTAAAAAGTCAAGCGGCTTTTTCACATAAATGAAAAAAAGGCGCGGTTTTCCCGCGCCTTAATCGGTTATTCGATATCTGATTGTTTAATAAGCAGTTCTTCGTTAATTATAAGTATTTCCTTTTCTGTCTTATCCGAAAGTCCGACACCCTCAAACATATTTGATGAATAGACGGAATTGAGGTTTTGGCTGTCTTTAACCATTTCTATTTCACCGACACCTAAAACTTCGTCAACCATAATACCGAGTTTACGATCGCCGTCAGAGAGATTTATTATTGTTTCGCGGAATCTGCGCTTGAATGTATATTCGGCTTCTTTTAATATATCGGTGAACAGTACGAGCTGACTCTCACCTTCTGCCAACACTTTTTTCAGTTCTTCTTCTCGGCGTTCTGCCTGACTGTTACGTACAATTTCGGTAATTCTGTCGGCGATGTGATGAAGTGCTTTGTGAGGTTCCTGTGCTTTTGCAATAGCTTCACCGACTTTGTCTTTGTGCTTCATTACCTTTTCAGCCCACAACGAATATCCGCATTTAGTGTCGTCAACCGCTGAAATAGCGGTTGTTGAATCGGAAACAGTATTTTTTAATTCATCAAATGTCTTTTTATGTCGTTCGATAAACTCATCAACTTGTTTTTCAAATGCTGAAATCTCTTCGCTCATTGTAGGATTCTTAAACTGTACACGCATATCGAGTAACGGAAATACATCGCCGCGAATATTGAGCATACCGATATATTTCCGCGGTGAATCGGGTATGGGCGTAATCTCTTCGGGAGGGGTCATTATACCGTCGATGAATTTACTGTTAATCGCATAAGCATTACCGCACAGAGTGAATGTAAGCCAAGGCAAGTCAAGATCGTTCTGAGTTGTTACTTTAATTTCTTCCATATATGAACATCTCCGTTTTAACCAAATTAATTAATTAAGTATAACACAAAATCTTCAATAATGCAAGCAATTTTATAAAAAATTTACAATATTATCGTGATGGATAAAATTTGCAGTAAAATTTACTTATTTTAGAAATTGTTTCGGTAACAATTTTTCGGTATTTGAGTATTATAAAACATAAGTAAATAGGCAAAACAGAAAATATTTGCCTTATTTATTCAAAATTTCAACCAAGGAGGAAAAAAATATGCCGAATAAATTCGGGAGAATTTATACAATTCCGCAAAGGTCAACCCTACAGCAAACTATTCAAACACCGTCCACATTGCCGGCGACGGTACAGCAAATCCCTCAGAGACCTGTGACATTACCGGCGACGGTAGATCAAATCCCGCAGAGACCTGTGACATTACCGGCGACAGTAGATCAAATTCCGCAGAGACCTGTGACATTACCGGCGACAGTAGAACAAATCCCGCAGAGACCTGTTACACTGCCGGCGACGGTAGATCAGATTCCGCAGAGACCTGTGACATTGCCGGCGACAGTAGATCAGATTCCTACAGCACCGGTTACTCTGCCTGCAACAGTTTTCCCCGATAAGATGCCTGTAGGGATGTGTTATGTCCCGATTCAGGAATGGGAAGAACCATACGAAGAAAATCTGGGCTTTGAGGCAGGAACGATATTCCCGAGTCTTGTGCTGCCGTTTGATGCAGAAAAGGGGTGTGCGGTATTATGACAATGAAAAATCTCATGCTTGCGATCCAAATGTATGACTTTTATTTAAATGATATAAAATTATTCTTGGACACACATCCCACAGACAAAGAGGCGCTTGCGACTTACAAAAAATACAAACACCTAAGAGATAATGCCGTTTCGGAGTATGTTCAAAACTGGGGACCTATTGTTGCGAACAATTCCGTAAATGCGGAAAAATTCAGTTGGGTAAACAATCCGTGGCCGTGGGAAAGGAGCGCAAACTAATATGTGGACTTATGAGAAAAAATTACAATATCCGGTTAATATTAAAACACCCGATGCCAAAGCTGCAAATATTATAATCACACAGCTCGGCGGTCCGGACGGAGAACTCGGCGCAAGTCTGCGCTATTTAAGCCAAAGGTATACTATGCCGTATGGGCAGGTTAAAGGGTTGCTTACTGATATTGGGACGGAGGAACTCGCTCACGTAGAAATGATATCCGCTATTGTATATCAGCTGACCCGTAATCTCTCAATTGACCAAATTAAAGATCAGGGGTTTGATGCGTATTTTGTGGATCATACTTCGGGAATATACCCCGTCTCAGCTTCCGGAGTTCCGTTCTCTGTTTCGCCTATCCAGTCAAAAGGTGATGCTATAACTGACTTGGTTGAGGATATGGCGGCGGAACAAAAAGCCCGTACAACATACGATAATATTTTGAGGCTTGTTGACGACCCTGATGTAAAAGATGCGATCCGCTTTTTACGCGAACGTGAAATTGTTCATTTTCAGCGTTTCGGCGAGGGTCTGCGAATTGTACAGGATAACCTTGATGCTAAGAATTTCTATGCTATGAATCCTGAATTTGATTTAATGAAACCTTGCTTGGGATGATTTAATAACGTTCCTGCTTTGTAATTAAATACACCGCGCTGAAATTTAATTTCAGCGCGGCTATTTTTTATGCTGTTGATACTCGCCCGTGGGAAGTTCGTTTATTAATGTTTCAGATTACAGATATAACTTTTCGCAAATGCGTTTTCCTGTCGAAGTTTTAAAAACTTTGTCATATGCGCTTTTAATTGCTTCAATCGACATTTTTTCTTCGAGTATATTCACAAGTAAATCAGCTTCAAGAAGTATCTGCCAATCAATTCCGTCAATTCCTGTATAAGTGTGGTGATGACCGACGAGGAAACAAACACGCGCCATAATTGAGTCAGAAATATCGAAATTTTCAAGCAATTTTTCAGCAACAGCCGGGCCCTCAAGTTCTTGATACTTACCGGCTCCGCTCCCGTATTTATCAAGAGCCGGATTAATGCCGATATCGTGAACAAGTGCTGCAATTTCGAGTGTGAATAATTCTTCTTCACTTAATTTTTCAAGCCGTCCAATAGTCTGCGCAAAGCCGTGGACTTTTAAAAAATGCCCTGTTTTATCAGGTTTACCCGATTCATATTCAATCATTTTTGAGGTTACTTCGGCGAGGATTTCATTTAATTTATCCATCTGATTTTTTTCCTTTATCTCAATATCCTTATGTCATTTCCGTGTTGTTTAACAAGGTACGGTAATATGTAATACTAATATCCAATAAAAACATTGAAAATGTTTTTATTGCCGCCGCACAGCGGCGTGTGCTACGTAGCGTTGCTACACGCCGCAGATATTAGTATTGAACGGCTTCTCTGCCGCCCTACGGGCGGCTCTCGTCAGCAAAGCTGACGAGCAATTAAAAAACGCAAGGCGTTTTTTAATTGGAGAATAGTATAAATTTAAAAGGCTTTATGTGAATATTTCTTAATCCATTATACCGTAAATCCCGCCGTTTGTCAATACCCTTTTCGCGCCGTATACAAATAAGCTCCTCGCGTTTATTTGCGGGGAGCTTGTAGTTATGTTAGATTGGTTTCATAAATCGTAGGCAAACTTCACAGAATCGTGCGGTATTTTCTAAGAAGATTTTTTCGGGTTACTTACCGAGTTTTACATTCCACCCAGCGTTATACTGTTTAAGTATTGTAACATCTTGATTGGTTATAATGCCGTCTCCGTCTGCGTCTGCCCCCATGATGTATATATCGACCGGCCAACCGGCACTATATTGTTTCAGGCGCGTAACATCCATGTTAGTTACTTTGCCGTCCGCATCAGCATCACCGGGATCAACTATCGCATAATCAGCTAATATTGCATACGGTGACGCAAAAGCCGAACTCGTGGCTTTCTTTCTGTAATACACTGTTTTTGAACTGCTATAATCAATAAGCTGATAGGGTAATGTAAATTCAGTCCATGTTTGGGGAGAAGACCCTCTGTCAACTATACTGTATTCATACCCTGCGGCGTTTTCAACTGTTATTTCACGGCGTTCAATATTAGTGTCTGTTAAGTGTTCTATATCGGGGCGTTTTAGTGTTTTAATACCGGTTGAACCGTTTTTATAAAACCAACGAAAAGCAGTTTCCGAGTTATTGGGGAGTTGCAGTGATACTCGCGCACCCGTTCCGTTTGGTGCCGTTGTCCAGTTTGACGGCTCGGTATCTGTCATAGAATATTTTACGCCCAAGGGTACAATAATAGTTTCATTTGTATAATCAATTGAGTGTCCGCTGAAATCATGGACGGGTTCGGGCTCAAAAGGTTTTGCATATACGCTGTCGATCATGTCGAGATGAGCAAACCAGAGGTCAATTAAACTGTCGCCGAGGCTGAGGGTTCTTTGACCGTAAGTACTCCATGGCTTTTCAAAGTGATTTAAGTTTGGATTGTTAGTATATTCACCTGTCTCGGGGTAATATCCGCCCGGGTCGTTCCATGTTACGTCTGTCAAATAAAGGGTTCTGTCGCTTGGTGTTTCTTCTTTATAGAATAAATTCCATGCGTGAAGCCCTCCTGCCTGACCGGAAACATAACGCATATCAACGCCGTTTGACATACAAAGTAAAGCGTATGCTAAGGCATAACCATTACAGACAGGGTCGCCCTCAACTAAAGCGCAATATGCCCTCTGTCCGTTGTGATAGTCAGCGGCACCGGGATCATTCGGGCTATTATAATAACAACGTTCACAGAGGTAATCATTCGCATTTTTTCTTATTTCTTCGGGTGTCGAACCTAACGTCCCTACTAATTCAGTCACTACTTCTTTTTCTTCGATCCAGTGCATTGAACCGCTGATATCCCTTGTCTGTGCGATAACTATTTGTACCGGCATACCGGGATCGGCGTAATAGCTGTAATACATATAGTGGTAATGCGGGAAACAAGAGTAAAGCAAGTCAAACTCAAAGTATTCACCAATTTCTATGCCGGTTTTTTTACCGGCGGGATCATAAAAATTCAGCATATAACCGGCGTTGTCACCAACAACTGAATATGTACCGTCTTTCATCATAAATGAAAGCAGCGCGTCGGCTATCTGAATTTTCGTATCATTTTCATTCGTGAATGTAAGCGGAATCGAATATTTTGTTAAACTACCTACCTTAACGGCGGTTAATAAATTCGACCAATAGCTATCCCAGCGTCCTGCGAAATTATGTACATCAATATAGCTTGCATCAAAATTTTTCAGCGGAATACCGTCTTGTGTTCCCTGAGCGTAGAGAACGGGTACGTCCAATGCCATATACATAAGTTTTGTGTCAGCGGAATTGATAAAATCATCATCAATCTTATATTCATCACCGAGAAGGTATTCGCCTGTGATTGAATCAAGGGCAGCCCAACCTGTCGGCTCATCAGCCGTCTCATTTAAATCTGCCGGTTCATCAGCTACCTCAGCCCAACCTGCCGGTTCGTCGGTTGCCGAAATTAAATCTGCTGCAATCTTTTGCGGGGATGCCGTTGCAGTACTGATTAGTATCACAAACGACAAACAAAACATAAATAATTTTCGCAATATCATATTTTTACGCTTTTTCATTTAGCTTTGCTCCCCACGAAAATTGCAGCAGATTTTATGTATGATTAAGTTTTCATATGTAGAAATCTTTCAGACACTCCCATTGTCGGAAAATTTAATACAATTTAATATGTCATGCTTTTAATGTGAATTTTGCTACATTACCTGCAAGTACATTAGCCTGTGCCTTGAGTTCTTCACTCGATGCGGCTGATTCTTCTGCTGTAGCTGTGTTGCGTTGTACAACCTCGCTCACTTGGTCGATAGCCGATGTGATTTGGCGAATCGCGTTGCTTTGTTCTTCCGAAGCGGTGGAAATCTGACGTACGATTTCTGCGGATTGATTGATTCCATCAACAATCTCGCTTAACGATGTAGCAGTTCCGGTTGCAATTTGTGCACCGACTTCAGCTTTTTTCATACTGCTTTCAATAAGTGCACCTGTTTCTTTTGCAGCAGCGGCGGACTTGCTTGCAAGGTTACGTACTTCATCGGCGACAACGGCAAAACCTTTGCCCGCCTCACCCGCTCTTGCCGCTTCAACAGCTGCATTAAGTGCTAAGATATTAGTCTGGAATGCGATATCATCTATAACCTTGATAACTTTTGAGATGTCTTGCGACGCTTTGTTGATTTCTTCAACTGCAATTGTCATTTCGCTCATCTGCTGATTGCCTTTTTCGGCGTTTTCTTTTATGCGGAGAGAAAGATCAGCTGCACCTTTTGCCATGTCGGTATTTTGATTGGTTTTCCCGGCTACATCGTTAATTGACGATGAAAGTTCTTCGATAGTAGCAGCTTGTTCTGTTGAGCCTTGTGCTAAATTTTGGGAACCTACTGCAATTTGATCCGCACCGCTTTGAACCTCTGCTGTTGCGGTATTTATTTCTCTCATCATTGTGTTGAGGTTGTCGATAACACGAACCATTGCATTGCCCGATCTATCTTGAGGACCTTTCGGTGTATAACTAATCGTAAGATCACCGTTGGCAATTGCCTCGACAGTAGTACTAATATCAATAAGCGTGTTATTAATGTCGATAAGTTTACGGGCACACTCGCCGAGTTCGTCTTGAGACTGACAGAATTTAGCACTTGCTGCCCATTCTTCATCAGAGTATTCAGTCCTGCCCCTTGCGAGTTCGCTCATAATAGCGACAACAAATCCTAAGGCGGAAACGATTGTTCTTGTGATATAAAGAGCAAAGAAAATTGATATAACTAAGGCAACAGCTGAAATTGCAACAACAAGAATTAACCCTGCTGTAGCTGAATCAACGATACCTACAAGCTGACCGTTTTGAGACTCTGAAATCTTCGCCATACCCGAATCAAGTTCATCGCCGATTTCAGCTGCAAGCGTTGTCGCCGCCGCACAGTCTGTGTCAACTTGTCCCATTATTTCAACAAATTCGTCTAAGCCTGTTACATAATTGTTAAATGCGGCAAGCATTGTATCTACAGTTTCACGGTCAGCCGCAACGGTCAATAAACCCGAAAGCTCTGTCAGATGTGTTACGACGTTGTTAGCCGGTGTGTGATAGTCTCCTGCGCCGACAGCACTCATCTTGCCGATGATTTTTGAACCGACTGCACGGAATGTAGCAAGGTTATTCGTTATTTCATATATATGGTTGAGTTGTTCTAAACGCAAAGCTGTATTTTCATTTGTCGCAATACTTGCTTCGGTTTTATCGTAGAAATTTGTCCAGATTTCGCCCAGTGTTGCTGTAACAACATTACCGTTTTCAACACAGATTGCGGCATTGGCGTTACTGTCAAGATAGCCTTGATTAATCTGTTCTATGAGAGCATAGTACTCGGTTAAGCCATCGCCGACGCTCTGGAGTTCAGCTCCCGCCAAACGATTTGAAACGGCGTTGCCCGTAACAGTGTCATATGCAGATGTGAATGTTGCGTCAAGGGTTTGTTTGGCTGTTTGCAGGTCTTTATAAGTCTGTTCGTCATACATAGTAATGAACTTGCTTGCATCAATTCGATATGCATCAAGGTCATTTTTGGTTTGCATAACGGTATCGTTAATGGCGACAGCCTTTTGTACGGATGTACTTTCCGAGATTGAGTTTGAGTTTACCACGACTGAAACTATTGCCACAATAAGCAGTAATGCAATAGCCGCACCGAATCCTATGAACATCTTCATAGAAATTTTAAGATTTTTCAAGGTATTACCATCCTTAAATTATTTTTTAAAAATTTACAAAATGTAGTATCCTGAAAAATCTCCCGAATACCGAACTATTTCAATACTTAATTTAAACAGATACATTATACTACAATTTTTGACGAATGTCAATTTTTTTTTCGTTATTTTTCTGTGAATTTTTTATAGAAAATTTCTATAATGCAGATTTTACAGAGATCATGGCGTTTGATTATATTTTCCATATTTAATGATAATACACCTGAAAGACTTCTGTCAGTGATACACAGCGTGGTTGCACAGCCCTACCGGGGCACCGGCAGGGCTGACTATTTTACTTTACTGTTATTGATACTGTTGCGGAGTTGGAGTAGTCGCTGTCGGCTTTTTTTCTGACGTAATATGTGCCTTTGTTTGCTGTGCCGCCGAAGTTTCCGGTGACGTCTTTCCATTCAACTTTCCCGTCTGACTGTTTCATATAATATTCATAGCTCAAGTCGGTGGGGATTGCTGCTGTTTCTGTTGACGGAACTTTGAACTGAATATACTTTGTTGTGGGTTGCAGGGCAAGTGCTTTTATTTCGGCGCGGGGTTTGATTACGAATGTTTTGGATGCACTCGCTTTTACACCGTCAGCGTCATCGGTTGCATTAATACCTTTAACACGAACCTGTAAAACATAATTATTGACATACACTGCCTCGCCTGAACCGGAGGCTTTTGTGTTGTAATTCGGTATTGCGCCGAGGGCGGCGATATTTATCGTACCATCAGCGTCGATTTTCTTTGTTCCGGATTGCGTTGTACCGAAAGCCGTCCATGCAGTCCAGTTGTCAATTAAAGTAGCATCTGTTGCACTTGTCTTTTTGTATTTATTAATGCGGTATTCGTAGATCGTTGTACCGGGAGACGAAATTTCAATAGTTTCTGCTGCGATATCCAAAGCAAACGCGGGGACTTTCGCACGTGCAACCCCTAAATCTAAAACTTTCGATTCCGAAACGCGTTTTGCATAAGTCGCTTTGGTTCTGACAGCGATTTTTTCGGCGGTCGGTATTGCCGATAAATCAAGCGTTTTGTCGGTAATATCCGCCCATTCAGTCCACTTGAGAACACCCTCGTCTTTAGCCGCGATTCTGTATTCCATTGCCGCAGACAAGCCTTTGACAGTGTTTTTGGTGAAATCAACGGATGCTTTGGGTGCGGTGGATTTCGCGGGGATAGCGAGTTTAGCTTCTTTTGATGTGGGGTATTTCGCCACGCCGTTACTGCCGGCTATTGAAATATAAATCGTTTCGGCGGCGGAGAGATTTTCTAAACCTAAATCAAATTCCGCGATTGTGTCAAAGTCGGATAGTTTTAAAACCATTGTAGCGGGGGTTTCGCTGTTCGCGGAGTATACTAAATTATTGCCGCCGACTTTTATTATATATTTGCCTGTGGCTTTGAAATTCAAGCTGTCTGTGAACGGGTCGAATACGATATCCTTATTGTTAAATTTAGCATCACCGTCTAAAGGCGTACCTTTGCCGTCGCCTGAGGTTTGAAGTTTGAATTTAACTTGTACAGCCGGTGCGGCGGGTCTGCCCTCTATGGGGGCTGATAGCTCTAAGTATTTGTTGTCGGTGTCTGCATCCGGATATCCGGCTTCTGATGTTTCTGTAGATTTATGTCTGACGTAAATTTTTACATCGCCCGCTGTTGCATTTCCGGGTTTTCCGTTTTTAACAAGTGCTGTTATATCTGCAAATTCTACAGTTTTCTTACTCTCGTCTTCGCCTTCTTCTCCGGCTAATACCGCTATGGCACTTTTATAGCCTTTTTTCGCGGCTTTGCTGTATTCCCAGTATTTTGAGGTACCGCCGTCAAATTTCAGATAGACGCTGCTGTCTGTTTCAGAATAATATATAACAGGGTCTTCGCCGAATGATGCCGGTTCGACAGCCGGGTAAGCGGCATCGTCGTCGGGGAAAACAACCGTAGGGTCTGTTTCATCAGTGCCGCCTTGAACGGAAGCATTATCGGCTAAGGTCAAAATCGGCGAGGCAAAAGCAGAATCTGTGGCTTTTTTTCTGTAGTATAACGTTTCTGTAGATTTTAAATCGGTATTTGTATAGCTCTCGCCGAAATCTGCCCATTCTGTAGGTGCAGCACCATCCTCTGTAATATCGTACTCGAAACCTGTAGTGTTTTCAACTGATAATTTCCCGCCATTATTATCGGTATCACTAAGATATGCTTTAGCAGGGCGTTTAAAAGACACCATGCCGACTTTTTCGCCGTCATAAAAGAAGAATGTTACGGCTGAGTCATCATTAGGGAGGTCAAGTGCTATAGCGGTTTCGCCGTCTGAAACTGTTGTTATAGCAGTCCAGTCTCCGGGCAGAGTTTCGGCTGCGGAATACTTATAATCTTTTGGTATGGTTACGGTTTCAGCTTCATAATCAACGACATTTTTTGTATAGTCATAGCCTGTTTGTGGCTCAAAAGTTTTTGTATTTGCTTCATCAATTTCGTCTAATTTAGCAAACCATTGATTTAAGAATGTTTCACCGAGAGTAAGTGAACGATCGCTTTTCACACTTGCCCACGTTTTTTCAAAAAAGCCGTACCATGGATTGTTAGTATATTTTCCGGTATTCGGGTAGTATCCGCCCGGGTCGTTCCAAGTTACGTCTGTCATATACAGTGTCGTGTCGTTTGTTTCTTCTTTATAGAATAAATTCCATGCGTGACCGCCGCCGGCTCTGCCGCTGACATATCGCATATCTACGCCATTCGAGAGGCAAAGCAGTGAATATGCCAAAGCATAGCCGTTACAAACAGGGTCGCCCTCAACTAAAGCACAATATGGAAACTGTCCGGCGTGTTGTTCAGGGACACCGGGGTTATCCGGGTTATAATAGTAACAAACATCACAGAGATAATCATTGGCGTTTTTTCTGATTTCTGCGGGTGTTGAACCGAATGTATTCACTAATTCCAGAACCGCCATTTTTTCTTCAGCCCAATGGTATATATCACCGTACCATGATTGACGAATGTACATTGTTCCCGGCTGACCTTTAGCGTTGTAAGCGAACCAAGTACCAAGATATAAGTGAGGGAAACAGGTAGAAATCAACTCATAAGGAAAGTCTTCAAGGAGTTCTTTGCCTGTCTTATTGCCGCTCGGGTCGTAGAAATTTAAAACATATCCGTTTTCCTTGTTATCATCCGCAGCGGTAAATGACCCCTCTTTAAACATCCAAGACAGCATAGCATCCGCAATTTGTATATCAATCTCATTTTTAGTGGTAGCTGTTATCGGAATACAAGCGGCTTTGTCCGTTGTTGCCATTTGCGAAGTTAAAGTAACTTCCGTCAGTTTATCTTTCCATTCACTGTCCCAGCGGTCGGCGAAATTATGTATATCAATGTAGCTTGCATCAAAATCATTAAGCAAAACCCCGTAGCTTGCCTTTTGTTCATAGTATAAAGTGGTTCCGCGAGCTTCCCTTATGAGTTTTTCATTTGCGGCATCAATGAAGTCCTGTGAAACGTTATACTCTTCTCCGGCAAGGTATTCGCCGGTAATTATGTCAATGGTAACCCACTGCGCACCTTCTGCGGCAACTCTCTCCGGGAATAATAAAGTAATCCCCGAGAGCATCACAAAAGACATACAAAGCAGAAAAGCCCTACGCAACATCTTGTTCCTTAGCTTTTTCATTTTAATCTCTCCTATCATAGAAAATAAAAACTTTGTGTATTATAATATTAAGCTAAATTTGTGTATAAATAGATAAGATATTGATATAAAACAGTAAATATATACTATTTGCGTTTATACTACAATAATAACATGTATGTAGCCGTTTGTCAACGAAAAAACAGCAATTCACGAAAAGTTTACAATAAAAATACCGCCTTAAAGGCGATATTGAGATTTTTTGTATTAGCTGAATTTAAGCAAAGTAGTTGCTACGCAACTACAGGCTATAAGCAACTTCTACGCGGTGAGCGTGTAGAAAATTATGAAAGACTTCCATCAGCGATACGCAGCGTTGCTGCACAGTCCCGCCGGGTCACCGGTTAGCAACTCCGCGCATTTCGGCTGAAATAGCCGCTATTTCGGCTTTCCGTACACCCGATAACAAGAGCGGCAAGCATAGTGGTGCTAAAAGCCGTGCTTTTTTTATTAAGCCTTTTGTATCGTGTTCAATCCCGCGAGCGGTTTGAGCCTCGATGATATCATTCATTTCATCGGCAAAGTCGGGTACAAAACGCATTGCAGAGCTTATTGCATAGGCGTATTTATAGGGGATTTTAAATGTTTCGTTCAGTGAATCTGCTAAATCTATACCTTTTGTAATCCGCAAAACGAGTGCCAGCGGCAGAGCGGAAGCTATAAGTTTTAACACGAACCCCAGCGAAAAAAGTACACCTTCTTTAGTTACCCGAAGCCCCCAAAACAGAGGGAAAAGCGTATCGCCTGTCTGAATGAAAAGCGTTTGAATTATAAAAATAACTATCGAAAATTTAATCATTGAACGGATAATTTTCAGCGTCCATTTAGCCGACTGACAGGACAGAGCCATAAAAAACGTAACAACCAAAACACCCGCCGGCGCAATCAAAGACGGTATCGCAAACACCGCCGCAACGAGTATAAACGCTATAAAGAGTTTAATAATCGGATTCAGTTTATGCAGAAAACTTGTTCCGGGGAAATAACCGAGACCGCCCATACTATGTTCCTTTCTGCCGTAATCGAAATTTTGAATATTTTTAAGATTTTATCAATTTGTCTTTTAAAATGAGAATACGCGAATTGAGTGTTTTAAGCATTTCAATAAAATCAAGGTCGTGTGAAATTATAAGTGCCGCCGCACCTTTTTCTATGCGGGTTGAAATGCACCTTGTCAACGCTTCTTTCCCCAATTTATCAAGGCACACGGTCGGTTCATCAAACAGCATCACTTTCGGTTCTGTAATAAGTACTGAAGCTATCGCAACCATTTGTCTGTAACCCTTTGAGAGCGTAAAAATTTCACTGTCGGGGTTTAAACCGAATTCATCCGAAATACTCATAAGCAGTTCTTGTTTTGTATTTTCGTCAATATCGGGTGATGTAAGGCTTAAACCGAATAGGAGTTCTTCTTTTACAGTGTGTTTTGAAATTTGTCTGTCGGGGTTTTGAAATAAAAATCCCGCGTGTTTTGCCAGTGAACTGGTTTTGTGTTCGTCGGTTAAAAATCCGGCTACACGAACATTGCCCTTTTTCGGTTTCAAAAGCCCGTTGCATAAACGCAAAAGCGTTGATTTTCCGACACCGTTTTTGCCTGTCAGTATGGCTATTTCACCCGGGTTCAGTCTGAAATTCACATCACGGAAAAGTTCATCGGCAAAACCGAATGAAACATCTTCAAATACAAGCATTTATTCCGAAATCTCCGCTGTCTTTAAAATATATTGACGGGCAGCGTATTCATGGAGCAATTTGTCATTGCGTTCAGATACGATAATCGTAAGTCCGTCTTCATTAAGTTTTTTTAAAAGCTCAAAAACCTGTATCTTCGCTTCGGGGTCAAGCTCACCCGACGGTTCATCAAGCAGCAGTACCTGCGGCTTTACAGCTATCGCGGCGGCGAGCGCTACTTTGCGTTTTTGTCCGCCTGAAAGACTGCGGATAAGTTTCCCGCGCAAATCGCTTATTTCAAACAGAGACATAATTTCAGCGGCATTTTCTTCTGCTTCCTGTTTTGATTTTCCGAAATTCCGCAGTCCGAATACAATTTCGTCCTCCGGGTATGTACAGGCAAAAGAGCTGTCAACGTCTTCAAATACAATAGCCGCGATTTTAGATAATTCCGAAATGGGTGTTTCTACGGTGTCTTTGCCCGCGAGCGTGACAGAACCGTAAAAATCCCCTTTATAAAAATGCGGAATAACACCGCAGCAAGCGTATAAAAGCGATGTTTTACCGCTGCCCGAAACACCGGAAAGCCCTAAAAATGCACCGTTTTCTATGTCAAGATTAATGTTATGCAAAGCGAATTTATCATTGCCTTTATACTTAAAAGAGAAATTTTCTATCTTTATCATGAGTATGTTTTTATAGAGATAACCGCCCAAAAGACTTCAACAGCTGAAATGTCAACCATTGGAATAATCATTTTGGCGTTACCTACTTTTTGAGCACCTTTTTAAGTGTTGGGTATAGAACTTGAACTATAATGGCGTTAATCGTAGCCGTTCCGAGGATTATACCGAGGAAAACGCCCAGTGCCGCCGGCGGGTTTCCCTGTGCGCCTCTTGCGTAATAAAGAAGCCACATAAGCCCGAGGAATGAAAAACCCGAAAAGAGTGTTGTTATAAACACGTTAACCGCAACCTTTATGAAACTGTCGGCATACTTATTTTTAAGCGTAAACGGTAATTTAATAAGCAGACACATAACCACCGCACCGATAAGCTCACTGAACAGGTTCACGTACGGTGTCCCGGGGAAAAATTGGCACACAGCACCCGCAAGCAGTCCGATTATAGCCGCTCCCGAAAGCTTCGGCTTTATAAGCAGAATCAGAATACAATACATCGCTATAATGAAGTTCGGCTTCATACCGAAATTAATAATATTTCCGACTGCGAATTTCAGTACTGCCCCCGCCGCTAAAAGCACCGCCGTCAGCATGAGGTCAGATAACGAAAGTCCCGCCTTTTTATCTGATAGAATTTCTCTTTTTTCCATAATAATCACCCGAAATATTATAACATATAATTTTTAATATGTCAACTCAAAATGATACTTATTTACACTTTATTCATTCAATAGTGTAGCTGTCAATATAAATTTCTCCGTCAGGTGCTGAAAACGACAGTTTCAGCGGGGCACTGTTGTTATCGTTTGTTAAATAAACATCAATCCAATCGGATTTGTCAGAAACAGTAAATGTTTGAGTATGCCCGTCGGCAGTATCAATGACAAGACTGCCGCAGTGAGAGTCTGACGATACTTTTAAACGCAGGTATATTGTATCCTTTTCGCGCATGGCTTCGTCATACAGAAGAAACTCTGTGTCATCGGTAACTTTTGTTCCTTCCAGACCGTTTATTACACTGCTGATCCAAGGTTTTCCGGTTGATACGGGAGTATAAACATATGAAGCGAACGGCGGAAATTTCGGCTCGGGCTCGGTTAATTTTAAATGACGTAATACGGAAAAATCCAAAATGATATAATCACCGACATTATATGAGTGAGTAAGCTGTCTGTTCATAAATTCATTCATATCTTCTGTGCCGATAACGGAGACAACACCGTTTTCGTCCGTAGCATTCAGGATTTCATTAAGCGTAACAATCGGGATTTCGGCACGTGAGCGAATATCAATACCGGCACACGAGACGGTATTCATTTGCGTACTGTCAGCGACCATCAAAGCGTTTGTCCCTGTAATTTTTATAATTTCGGCCGCATCTGTTGAGTATCTTGATACATCGTTATTACTGTCGATTTTATATCCGGCGTATTGATTAATTATCAGAACGATAATAATTATTGTGAGTGTTATTTTTTTGTAATGCGGTTTAAATCCGTGAATGAGAACAAGACAGGTAAGCGGTATTAATACTGACAATAAAATAGGCAAATATGTATCGGCTCCGTTGATGACGCTGCTGCTGTATCTCATCATCGAGAGCATTATTGAGTCTAAGGCATATATCGGTGAGTATGCAACTGAAGCCGCATCATAAAAAGTAAGTCCTACGCCCAAAAAAGCCAAAACCGGAATCCCGACAGTCCGAATCCGGGATTTATCGGCAGTGCCTGTCGGTAAAAGTGCTAAAATAAGCGGAAAGAACGGTGCGGTATAGCGAAGATGAATACGCTGTAAATGATCGGCATTATAGGTTTCGTCCGCATAAATAATATAAACTGTTGCTGTAAGAATCAGAATTATTGTTATAACAAGCATTTGCGTAAACATTTTTTGTGTTTCGTTTCGATTTTTATATCCGGCTATAAGTATAATAGGCGGAATTATAAAAAATGCAATCAGATGGTAATGCGTATAGATTAAAACCCCTTTAAGCGTCAAAACTAAGTGTTCGATTGACAGAGGCGTACTTTGTTTGTCATACATTGTTTCGCCGAATGGATTAACACCGAATGCTAATAAAATCAGCGTATACACGGCAAGCGACAGTAAAACCGCCGTCGCGAATAAAACAGGCTGAGGCAATAATTTTTTATCCCGGCTTTTAACGGCGCGAAAGAGCATTACAAAAAAGCAAGCTCCCGCAACGGCAGCATATCCGGGTTTAATAGTAAACAGCAAAAAGCAAAGAACGGCTGATATTATCGTTAAGGACTTCTTCTCGGGGGAACAAAACATCTTGCATACAAAATATAACGCCAGAAAAATCATCGGAAACGAGAGACTCTCTGTCATTATGTTTTTTACTATAACCGTGTCGGGCAGCAATAGTGACAACAGAGCCGCGGCGAGTGCAGCATTTTTATTTCCGGTCAGTTGTTTCCATAATAAATACAGCGGGAAAATCATTGAATGCATCATTATTACATTCAAGAACTGAATAGAACGAAAGATATCAATCCCGTCAGGCAAATAAAACAGCGGAGATAATATTAAAGGATAGAGCAGATATTTATAAACAACAGGCTGATTGCGAACCATAACTTCGCCGCCTGAAAGGGACTCCGCTATGTCGAAATACATAAATTCATCGTTATAAATATACGGCAAATCCCCTGTAGAGGACACCGCCAAGCAACGCCAAACCACCGACAAAATATAAACCACTCCGAGAGTGATGAACGGATGTCGGCATAACCTGTCCCAAATCCCGAAGATGTATCTTTTAAACGTCGGGACAAATTCTTTAAAATCCACGGATGATTTTATACTGTCATTCACGCTTGTTTCCTCCAATTTTGTTGTATTTTTCTATTTCTGCTTTACATTACTCACTGCTTAATTCAATTCAGGGGAATATACCCTGTCTTTTCAATTAAGGTTTGACCTTCGGGAGACAGAATCCAATCAATCAGTATTTTCTCGTTTCCGTTCGGTTCGCCGTTTGTAACTGCATAAAAATTATATGTAAAAGGGTATATATCGTTTGAAATTGCTTCATAAGACGGGTATATACCATCAATTTTAAGAAGTTTCGCGTCAGGGTTCGGGTGCATCTTCGTTGCAAAAAATCTGTATGAATAACCAATAGCCGGCTGTGTACCATTCAGGTTTACCGATACTTGCTCCATCATACTTCCGTTTCCGATTAAATATTCATCAGGCAGAGGCTGAGGTTTTTGTATCGGAACATCTTTCATTATCTGTTGCAGTGCGGTTTGACTGCCGCTGCCTTCGGGGCGCGTAAAAGCAATAATTTTTCCGCTGTTATTTACGCCGAGCGTGTGCCAATATGCAGTTTTGCCGGAAAAGATATTTTTAATTTGCTGATATGTCAGATTATCAATCGGGTTATCTTTGCCGACAAGGAAAACAAATGCTTCTTTACCGATCGGTGTAAAATGCAAATTTCTCCCCGCTTTTAGAGCGGCTTGCATTTGTTTTTTTGAAGCACCGGCAACGAATATTATATCACAATCACCATGTATCAGTCTGTCATATGCAACCGCTGTATTACTGCATACCGCCGTATCTTGAGTATAGGCATTTTCATCATACAAAGCTTTTACTGCTGAAGCATAAACCGGGTATAATGAAGTAGCTCCGTCAAGCAAAGGTAAATCCTCCGTTAGTGTTAATGATACATTCTGTAATGTTACGGATAATGTATCTTCTCTGAACGGCTCAAAAAGCGACAAATCGAGGTTACTGCTTTGTGGTTCCGAGACTTTCGCAAACGGATACCAATTACCCGAAACGGCGGGAATAAGCAAAGCCGTCCACATTACAGTCAATATTGACAAAACGATAGTTGAGGTTTGACGATTTTCATAACGCTTCCAAATAAGCGCGACTGTAAACGATGAAATACCCGTCAGTAAAAAAAGCGGCATGAAACCGACAATATTATCAAATGCCGAAAGTTCTGTCAGATATTCAAAACGATAGCCTATGTATAAGAAAAGAGTAAGTACAACAGATGAGAGTGACATTTTTATGATGAATCTAACGTGCTTTTTCACAATTTTAACATTTTTCACATTAATGCCAAACCTGTAAATCCATCTCCTCCCGCTAAGCAAACGAAAAAGTAGATGAAATAAAACAACGGATTACACATAACTAAAGTAATTATAGCTAAAGCGCGCCCGATTTTGTCGAGTTCTTTTCGTTTTGTAAGTGCAATTATACTTAAAACCGCGCCTATCCCCGGCAATATAAACGCAATCCCTCCGATAATTAAAGCTAAAACATCGGGAATATCACCGATTATACCGACGAGTGCCGCTAAAAGCAGAACACCGGGACCGCACAGCAGTAATATAAAACCTCTTCGTGCTATTTTACAAGCTGATGATTCACCGGTATTTTGATTTTTCATATGTGAGTTTAACCCTTCTGTTAAAATGCAATTACAGTATACCACAAAAAAACACATACGTCAAGCATTTTTCATACTTTCCCACAGTTTTGAGTTTTCGGACATATATGACACTACGTTTATACCGAATAAATTTTCAAGATATTCACTGTCGGCAATTTCTGAAAAATCACCCATCTTACCGACTTTTCCGTTATCCATTAAAAGTACATTTTGTGTAAGCCGCAAAGCAATATTCATATCGTGAAACACGCCGATTACGGCACGTTTTTCTTTGCCTTTTTCTACCCAATCTTTGATATAATCAATAAGTTCAAGCTGGTGTTTTAAGTCTAAATGGTTAGTAGGTTCATCAAGCAGAATTATTTGCGGATTTTGCGCTAAAACCCGCGCCAAAAATACACGCTGAAGCTGACCGCCCGAAAGCGTGTCAATCTGTCTGTCGCGCAGCTCTGTCAGTCCGACGGCTTTTATGCTTTCATCTACGGCTTCAAAGTCTGCTTTTTGCGGATTCCCTGTAAATATTCCGGGTTTTAAATGGGAAAACCGCCCGAGCATTACTGTATCGTAAATACTGTATGGAAAATACGTAACATTGAGCTGACTCATTACAGCCACTCTTGAAGCTAATTCACGCCGTCCGAGTCCTTTCAGTGAAACGCCTGAAAGGGTTATATTACCCTCAAAATCCATAAGATGCGCTATGCATTTTAAGAGGGTAGTTTTCCCGCAGCCGTTAGGTCCGATAACAGAAAGACTCCGACCGAATTCGAGACCGAATGAAATGTCAAACAGTACTTGTTTTCCGTTGTAACCGGCATTTAGATTTTTTATTTCAAGCATTTTGGATTACTGCTCACTTTGATTTATATTTTTTGAGAAACTATTTACGCTTTTTTAAGAAAATATATGCAAACACCGGTGCGCCGATTATCGCCGTAACAGCACCCACAGGGAGTTCAACAGGGGCAATTACGGTTCGCGCCAATAAATCCGAAATCACCATAAAACCGCCGCCTGTTACCGCCGACATCGGTATTACGATTTTGTGTCTTGAACCGAATACTTTACGTACGGCGTGAGGAGCTATTAAGTCGATAAACCCTATTGTACCGACAAAAGCAACAGCAGTTCCAGTCAATGCCGAAGAAAGAATCAGAAGCAAAATCTTCGCTGATTTTATATTTACACCTGCCGACATAGCTTGTTCATCGCCGAAAGTCATAAGATCCATAGCAATGCTATAGCGCATTACAATCAAGATAGTCACAAGCGTAATCGGGAAAATTATAGCAGCTGTAGTAAGGTCTTGCCCTGAAAAACTGCCCATTTGCCAATATATAACGCTTTTTGCGGCATCTCTGTTTATGCCCATCAAAAGGGTAACGGCGGCATTCACAAAAAGCGACATTACCATACCGATTAAAATTATAGTTGCGCTCCCGGTATTACGGTCAAAACGCGAAGCGGCGGCTACTGCTGTTAAAACTGTCGCGAAACCGAAAATAAAACCCATCAGCGGCAATGTGAACGCGCCGAAAAAGGTTATGCCGAAAAAAACGGTTAGTGTTACCCCCAATGAAGCGCCGCTTGAAACACCGAGTGTATAACCGGAAGCAAGAGGATTGGAAAGCACCGATTGCATTACAGCCCCGCCCGCCGACAATCCCGCCCCGACAATGAACGCACAAAGCACTCGCGGCAATCGTACATTCATAATGATTGCCGCTGTTATATCAGTTACTTTTTCGGGTAAATCTATGCCGAAGATTTTATTCGCTAAAACTGCCGCAATCTCATCGGGAGAGATAAATACGCTCCCGATGCCGATGCCGAGTATTATTGCGGCGGCTGAAAATATTACACAAATCAGATATTTTATCCCTACCGGGAATTTTTTATACTTTCCGTTCATTCGCTGTATTCAACTTCTGCGTACTGTTCCGGATAAACAAATTTCGCCATTTCATATAAAGCTTCTGTAATAAACTGATTTGGGATATCCGTTTGATCGCTGTCAAATCGGTGTACGGCTTTATTTTTGACTGCCGTAACTGCCTCCCAGCCGGCACGTGAGAGGATTTCACCCTCCGGGTCGTCTAAATAGTAAATGCTTGTTAAAATTACATCGGGGTTTGCGGCGAGTGCAGATTCTTCTGAAACGGGAATCCACGAAATTTCATTATGAAACACATTTTCAGCTCCGATAAGCGTTATCATTTCATCAAGAAAAGTGCCCGAACCGAAACTGTAGATATAGGGCATCGCCGATACTTCAAACATTATCGTCTTTTTTTCGGTGATGGTATCCCCTATCGCTTTTATTTCGGCGATATCGGAATCCATTTTATCAATGATAATTTCAGCTTTTTCGGGCGTTCCCATACAGTCGGCGATGAATTTTATATCCTCTTTTATGGACTCTAAACTGTTTGAAGATGGGATTTCAGCCACGCAAATACCTGCGTCAATTATGGGCTGAAATGGATTCACGCCCTCAACCATACTCATTCCCGTAACAAAAATGATATCCGGCTCAAGGGTCATTATGGTTTCATTGTCGGGGTTTTGCATATCAAAAATTTTCGGATTATCAATCGGTTCAAGCAGATACCCCTCCGAATAATCGTCAATCCCGAGTATCATTTCTGAAAACCCCATAGATTGTGCTATTTGAGTTATAGATGGGGCTAAAGTAAGGATTTTTTCAATTTCAACAGGTACTGAAATGGTGTTTCCGGCTCTGTCGGATGTAGGTTTTGTTACAGGGATTTCCGGTAATTGAGATGTATTTTCAGTTTGCGAAATTTCTTGATTTTGCGTTGATGTCACTGCGTTTTCGATTGTCGGTGTGCAAGCGGTCAATCCCAAAAGTACAGTGGTAAGAAGAAGAGTGAGAATTTTTTTCATGGGTTTCCTCCGGGGTAATTTGGATTTTTTTAGATTTTTGTCTGAAAAGCTTTAGTGCCGACAACTTAGCCGTTACGAAAAAAATAAATCGTATTATCCATCGGAATAATACGACTGCACCGCTGAAAATGAAACTTAAATAAAACGAAAACAGTCTCTGTTTCGTTTAAAAAAGTTCATTTGCGGCCGCCGTCCTTAATCCGAGGACGATTTGCGGCATCATTGCGATAACGCGATCCGGCTATGACGGTTGCGGTACAGCCGAGGATTTTCACCCCGTTCTCGTTAACGTAATGTGTTATATCTTAATTATAATATAAAAAATCTGATTTGTCAAGTATTTTGTCGATAAAACTGCTAAAAAAGCGCGGCTTCCCTTTTAAGAGAAGCCGCGCAGTAAATTATTTTAGAAATGAAGTTGCGGAGATTATTACTATGCCTGACATTTCTGTCTTAAAGGATGCAAATCCGTCTTGCCCGACTTTGCCCTCAACTTGTACAAAATCGCCTGTCTTGGGGTTGAAGATTGCAACATAAATTGTGTCGCCCGGTTCTGCTTCAAAGCCGATTGCCGAGAGCTTAATCTGAATTGTCGCTTCAACGCCGAATGTATCTTTTTGTGTTAAAGCGAATCCCGCACAATCGGTGTTCCCGAATGTTTTTTCAAAGGCGGTTTTTGAAGCTTCAACAACCTTCGTGCTGAACTCTGCGCCGAGGCGGATATCACGAATGTTTTCATTTTCAACAGGTACTGTAATGCGGTAAATCAGCTCGTCTAATTGTCCGTTTTCGTCTACGCTGTACTGGATTTTTTGAAGCACTGTTGAAACGCCGTAATCGTCGGAAATATTAACTATTTTTTCGATTGTCTTACTGCTCACGCCTGTAACTTCTTGTCCGAGTGCTATTTGAATAACGGGCAATACTTCACTGTCGGGGGTTTGTTCAATCCCGGCTGCCACGCTTTCGAGGGCTTTCAGTGTTGTTTCGGAATTCATGGATGAGGATTTATTTGCACCTGCAATTACTGTTCCGCCTTTTGTTACAGCCGCGATTGCACCTGATTTACTAATGAAAGCATCTGTTACCTCATTGTCTGCTATAGCTTCGGCGGCGGTGAGGCTGTAGGTTTCAATCGTTTTGCCGTCAATTTTTACATCGGCGGTTTTGTCGTCCGGGTCGGTGGGCATTGCAACACTTGTGTCTGTCATTTCACCGTTGACTATAACATTAAAGCCGGTTTCTTGTTTAGAATCGTCTTTGTCGTCATCGGGTTCGGGTTCTTCCGTTACGTCAAATTCGTTTTTCGGGGGCGGGGCAATGTCTGTATTACCGTTGTTATTGTTGTTGTTGTTATTGTTATTGTTGTTGTTGTTGTTATTGTTATTGTTATTATTATTATCGTTGTTGTCGTCAGTGTCGTTGTTATCAGCCTCGTCAATGTCAAACAAGGCTTCCGAGTTTGCTGTAACTATCAACTCTACATCGTTTGTGAGAACAGTTGCCGGAATTGTGATTTCAAATTCGGCGGTTGACATTGCTTCGGGTGTACCGCCGAAAGTCAGTGTAATAGTCGTTCCGTCCGCTGAACCGCTCGCCGTAACCGTGATACCGTCAGGGATTTCATCAAACCATGTTGTTGCATTGACAGATGATAATACCTGTTTTAACGTGTCATTTGTGAGCGTTATAACGGCAGTCTGCTCTTCGAGTTCCTCTCCGGCTTTGCCGGTGATTTCAGCGTTTTCAATCGCTGCTGTAGGCAGTGCATGACAGAGTTTATTAATAAAATCGGGAAGCGATTCATCTAATCCGCGTTTTGCCACTACTTTAAAATTGTATTCCGTTCCCATACTGAAACCGGTGATAGTCGCAGTAGTGCCGCTGATATTCTCAGCCGAAATTTTAATAAACGTGCCCTCATCTGCGCCTTTCACTCTATGATAAACATCATAGCTGTCAGCTTCATGCACGCTTTCCCATGCAATCTGTATTGTTCCGCCGCCCAAAGACCGTGCAGCAGTGATATCCGGGGTTGAAAGCGGAAGTTTAAACGCAAATTGAACCTTCGCTGATTTTTTTGAAGTTCCGCCTGTTCTGTTTGCTTCGGCTTCAAATGTATATGTACCTGAATTTTCTAATTCAAAAGTTACATCAACGGCAGTCGTACTTGTAACGGTTACGGAATCTACCTCTTGGTCCTTGTCATCAAATACCGTTACGGTCATTGAATCCGCGCCGTCGTGCCCTATAACCATTGTAAACGGCACTGTAACTTCTTCGTACTCTTGTGTCGGTGCGCCGAGGACAGGAGCGGCTACTTCTGCCCATGCTTTTCTTACCGGCTGACTGACTGAAACGGTTATCGAAGCAGTACTCGTATATCCAAGTGCAGTGTCAGCCGCGGTTAAGTTTATTTCCACGTCGGTTTCGTCCTGATCTGATGTCGGGGTAAAGGTTAAAACGCCGTCTTCTATGCTTACGCCGTCAACTTCGTCATCAAGTGTTACATTTGCCGGACCGAACCAATCTTCAAGATCAACTGTATAAGGTACAGCTTCGATTGTTCCGTCAGAAGATTCGAGTGTCGCCGTGCCTGTTTCGGTAAATTCGGAAACTATGCTTATATCGGAAATGGTTAAAGTATTGCCGCCTGTCGCGAAGAAGCCGGCGTATAGGTCATCGCCTAAAGCAGTTGAACTTAATGACTGCTTTTTCATAAAGTTTGTTACGTTGTCATGCTGAAATGCCGCATTATTTGAGATATACCATTCAATATTTTGACCTGTTTTTACAAGCTTCACATAAAATTCGGTTGTTGCAGGAAATGGGAAATTAGAGTTATCAAGTGCTGCTGAACCGGCATCATAAGAACTGTCCGGCTTTAAATAGCGCCTTGCATAACGGATTCGATTAGCCGCATAATCCACATATATTCCTACATAGTTTGCCATTGTGGAATCGGTATCTATACCTTCGCGGAGAAAAACGCCTGTCATGCCGGTTGAGGTAGGATTATATCCCGAAAGCTTCGCTGTAAAGGTTACAGTGCCCCTTGCCTTAATTGCCGCGCCGAAGAATGAATCATGAACACCGGCGTCTTTGCCGATGCGTGTCCCGGCACCGGTTATAACAAATTCTCCCGAGTCGTAATATGTAAGCGTACCTGTCGGACTGTTTGCCGCCGTACCAATATGTGAAGTCGAGACAATATCCGGGATATCAGCCTGTTCAGGTGCTTCAAGGGCTTCTATCAGAAGATATGTTTGCCTTGCAAACGACAACGGCGTAACATCGGATTTAGTATAAGCCGAAGCTCCTTTAGTCGTCTTGTATTGATAGTATTCGGAGTTGTTGTAAAAATCAGAAGTTGAAAATACATTTATAGCTCTGTCATCTCCCGATGCTTCTAAAATGCCGCCTTCAAAGATTACTTCATCATTTGCATCTATACCGTAACTGTCGAATTTTGCATTACCGCCGGTCGCAGTAACTGTTGCGCCTGAAAACGTTTTATTACCGTCATTTGAGGCTATACCATAACTGTAGTTTCCGCTGCCGCCGGTCGCGATTATTGTACCGCCGGAAAATGTCATATCACCGCTGCTGGAATAAATACCTACACTCTGATTAGATGCCTTGCCGCCGATTGCAGTAAGCGAACCACCGTTTACTGTGATATCACCGCTGAATGTATCTACTGCAATACTGCTGTGTGTGGTATCAGTAGTCTTAGCCGACGCGGTAACTGTACCGCTGTCTATAGTTAATGATTTGGCTTCAATACCATAGCTGATGTTTGTTGTATTTCCGCCGGTTGCTGAAAGTGAACCGTCGCCTGTAATAGTTAAATCTGTATAAGAAGCATCTATGCCGTGTGTAGTTGATGTACTGTCATAAACCGAGGTTATCGAGTTTGTTCCGACCAAATTCAGAGTAATCGCATCGCCATCTATGCCATTGTCGATTTCAAATGCTTTCGCATTTTCAGTCGTGAAATTCACGTTATTGAGTGTAAGTGTATCATCAGCATATGTATACGACCCACCGCCTAAAATATCACTGTCTGATTCAAGTTTATCATCATCATAATACAGCCCGTCGGATTTAAGTAAAAGTAAATCTTCATAAATATATGCTACAGTAAGCGTTACAGTCGGGTTAACACCGTCGGAGGTTACAATCGTAATTGTATGTTCCCCGTTGTCGAGTGCGCCAAATACAGATGAGGGGATATTAATAAAATTATCTAAAATAGACATACCGACCGGAGCATCATCTAATGTAACCTTAGTAATAAGTGTACCGGGTGCGAGTGAAACCGCAATAGCTATATATTCCGGGTCGGCTTTGTTGAACGTTAACGCAGTCGTGCTTACGCCGGTTACGGGCGGAGCGGGTATAATGGATATTTCCTTTTGGTCAGTATATGTTAATGCTGTCCCGGGGTATGTGCCGCTTTCGGTGTCAGCTGTCCATGTGTATGCGGGAAGGTTGATTTCAAACTCTCCGCTTACGTCTATAGCTTGTGTATCACCCGAAGCCGTAAGACTGCCGCTGTTAATGATTAAATCGCCGGCAATTGCATATACACCGTTTATTCCGCCGTTTGCCGTAACATCTGCCCCGTCAATCGTTAAGCCGGCGGGTGCATTGATTCCGCGGCTTCCAGAAGCAGAAGTAAGTGTTCCGCCGCCCTCTATCGTTAAAGGAGCATTTACCTTTAAACCATCTGTTATACCGGTTAAAGTATTGTTGCCTTCGACTATTATTGTAAGGTCATTCCCCGCATTTGTATAAAAAAGAGCAATATCTTCCGCTGTTGTGAAATCTACGTCTGTGAGTGTAAGTGTTTTTGTGTCAACATCCCATTCATATGACCCGCCGCCGAGTTTTGGGTCATCGTTTTCGAGAAGAACGTCATTATTATAATAAAGCCCGTCACTTTCGTGGTTAAACACAAGCCCGTATTGATATGCAGTACTTGCGTTGATTGTGACAGTTGCGTTAGCGCTTGCGAAAGCCGAAGATGTCGCCTTTAAGCGGACATAATATGTTCCCGGGTACCAAACGGTGAATGAACCGGTAGTAGATGAAATATTGACCCAATTCTCGCCGTTACTGCTGTACTTATATTCTGTTCCCGGCACTAAGCCAGTGATTGTGCAGTCATTCGCGCCTATGTATGTCTCATCTGTTTTACCTAATTCGGGCGCGGCGGGGCGCGGGGGGATTACGAGGGTTTGTTCTTCGCTGTCTGAATTGTTACTATCGCCTTTATGTACAATAGTAAGAGAAGTACCGAACCATTCAGGGTCAATCTGATATGTAGTTTGAACAGCTTCAAGGGTAACGCTGTTAATGCTGTAAGTCTCGCCGACCGTAAAGCCCGAAACAGTTTCATCTGTATAGTTAATTGTGATATTCGGTTGGGGGTTCGGCGGGTTTATGACAGTGATATTGATAGTGTGAGAGGCTCTCGAACCATCAATAGGAGTACGGTCGGCATATTCACCATCATCACCTTGTACGCTGAATGTTACCTCGAATGTTTTACCTGCATCGTTACTATTCGGATTAAATTTAAAGTGGCTCGAGGTTGAATATTCTCCCGACGGTATTTTATCAATACTCACTCTTATTCTATCGTCATTTATTGTAACGTCTGCCCAATCACCCGATCCGGGCGTTATAGGTTCCAAATCAAACCAACCTCTAATTGTGTTAAGATTGTAAAATACAGGCGAACTTTCACCAACAATAAAATCAAAATCTTCCGGTGCTCTTTCTTCGTTCAATTCTACACTCGCATTGACAACAAATATAAACGACAGGCTGAAAACTATCGCCGCGAACACCGAGGCTGTGATTTTCAGAATACTTTTCCGGTTCTCTCTTAGCATATAAAACTCCTATTTTAAAAAATGTTAATATAACTTATTTCGCCGAAAATCAGTGTAAAGTGAATGTTCTTACACTTCATATATACTGATTTTCAAATGATTTCTATTTAATGTCTTTTAGTGCAAAATGTATTTAATCAAAAACCTCATTAACGAATTTTGTCAATGAGGCTTTGATGTAATATTTACATTTTAACACCTTTTTATTGTTTTGTCAAGGGATTTTTAAAATTTTGTAAAATAATCATACAGTTATTTTTGATTCTGAAAATTCATCAGTGCTATCTTCACTGAGGTTTAGCTGTGACAAGAACTCCCTGCAATAACTCTCGAGTTCTTTTTCTTTCCCGGGTACATTCAGACCGTCTATAGCCGCTAAAATCTGCCGCCTGTCGTGACGGAAACGGTTGCTTTCTTCCATTTGTTTTACAATAGCGGCGTAGGACTCGGCTTTTGCCTTAACAGCCTGTTCGGCGGCTTCGGCGCGGGCGGTAACTTCGGAGGATTCTTCCGCCTGACGTTTCGCAAGCCCTGCTATAAAGAGAATTGCCCCCATTCCCACAAGACAAATGAGCCGTGACGGAATAATCCCGAGCGGCGTAAACGAATCAGCGGAAAAGACATTGCCGGCGGCTAATTGAGACAAACCCATCATCAGCGTAATTATAAACAATCTTCGCCATAATTTTGGATTTTCAGACTCGTAAAGTCCGGGGAATTTCTTTCGCGTAAGCCAAAAAATTCCGCCGACAATCACCGCCATACAAATATTCATCACAAGCAAATTAAGGAGTCTGCCCGTAAATGCCCCGCCCTTAAACATAATCTCCGATAAATTGCCCAAACCATGCCCTGCAACTAAGAGCGGCGTGGTTGTACTGATAAAAAAGAGGTTCTTATTCGGCTTTTTCGGATAGATAAAAAACGCCGGCGGTGAAATTATGAGGAATTCGGCTAAAACATAGAGGTCAACCGATTGAATGGCATTACCGAATTTCATTTCCCAAAGCGGATAGAGGGCGGCGAAAATTATTCCGGTTACTATTGCCGTAATAATAAGTTTCTTACGTGAAATCCGCGCTTTATCCTGCCGTAAAAAATATATCAAAATCGTGATTGAAATGAATCCTGTCAGTACAATTGCGATATTTAAAGCTGTCATATGTTTTCCTCCATAACACTGCCGAAAAGCCATTCGTCATAGAGATTAAAAATACGGCGGCGGTCGCGCTGAGTTATATAAGCTATACTGCCGTCTTTCATTTCAAAATCCTTGCCGTTTGTGCGCCTTACTTTTTCAAAATTAACAATAAATGAGCGGTGTGTACGGCAAAAGCGGGTATGCGGGAGCATCGCTTCCAAATCGTTAATATTTATCGTCGTAGAGGCGGTAATCGTATTGCCGCCGCCTGTGTGTATTACACAACGCTGACCCGAAACTTCAATATAATAAATTTCATCAAAGGGAATATCAACCAAAACCGATTCGGAAAAGATAGTCAGAACTTCTTTTTCGCGTTTATCCATTAAAGCCTCGGCAAGGCTTAGCGTATGTAAAACATCCTCCGGGGAAACGGGCTTTTCGATATACAGGAGCGAACGGTATTTACTCGCCTCAAAGGCATGGTCTCGGGACGTAGTAGTAAAGGCAAGCATAACGCTTTCGTCCTGTTCTCTTATGTATGCGGCGGTTTCAAGTCCGTTAATTTTACTCATATAAATATCAAGATAAATGAGATGATACATACCCTTGCGAAACCGCTCCAAAAACGCCTCACCGGACGAAAAAGTGTCACATTTTGCCGAAACGCCGCTTTCGCGTATGCACAACAGCAGTAAATCGCGATCCTTTTTTTGGTCTTCACAGACAGCGATACGCAGTTTTTGTTCCACTAAAATCCACCTTTCGTTTTTGTCTTTTCATTATAGCATTTTTTTAAAAAATTTTCAACTGTTTTTGCATAAATCGCGTGAAAATTTAATGCAGTTGTCGCAAAAAACACATTTAAACACTGAAAATGCGTATAAATTTTTACAAAAATCGCGCAAACCCTTTTAAAATCAGGGTTGGGGAATTTTGATTATTTAAATTTAACAAATTGTATGTTGTCGTGAAAGGATTTGAAGTTATTGAGTTTTTTTGATATAATTAAATGGATGAATTTCTTTACGAAATGAAACGGAGAAAAATAATGAAAAAACGAGTTTATAAACGCATTTTATCGCTTATAATGACTTTTGCCATGATTATGACGGCAATACCCTTTACGGTAATAGCTGAGGGTGAAACAGGCGAAATAGGCGAAACGGTTACAGAGGAAACAACACAATCGCCGCCTGTGTACGAGACGCAGACGATTACAGATGTGGTAACGGCTTTTCTGCCTTTTTCGGAGTATCCTGAAAATACCGTTGATTTACAAGTCGGCGGTGTAACTTCCGAGATTGAGTTAAAAGCCGCTCTCCCCAAAGAAATCGGTGTAACGCTCAAAAGCGGCGGTACATCAACTATAGGCGTAACATGGTACGGTGACGATACATTTGACCCGATGACACCGGGGCTTTATACGTTCACCGCTGTTTTATTATCGACAGAGGGCTTCGGGCTTGCCGACGGTGTGAGCATACCGGCACTGACGGTGAATGTTTATGAACCGCAAGCAGCTGCTGTTGATGTACAGGCGGCTGATCCGATGGCGGCGAATACTTTAGAGCGTTCTTTCACCGCGACACAAATCGGCGGTGTAGCGGGCAGCACTATAACTACCGGAATCAGACTCACTTTCAGCGATGAAGTATTAGGTCTGACTCTAAATGACATTGTTATGGTTGATTTTTTAGAAGATCCGAAGGACGCAGCTGTGTCTGTTGAAGCAGATCCGGCTGATAATAAAATTTGGACGATTAACTTTGCCTATTGGTATCCTACTTTGGATGATACATTCACAGTAAGATTTAATGACTGGACAAATGGGAGTGATACATATCACATCACAAATTCTCAAGAAGTCAGCGTTTTAGGTATTCCCGTATATGATTACACTGCCGTTCAAGTGGGCGGTGTGAGCGGTGAATCTGATACAACAGGCATACTTATTACATTTGGTGCAGGGTTTAATTTCACAATTGATGATGAAGATGTTTATACATCTATGTACTTAGAAGACGATGGGAATGTCAATGAGTTTGAGCGAGATACACTCACCGACAACGGAGACTCAGACCCGCGCACGTGGTTTGTTCCCCTTACATTCAGTGATTATGTCACTGACGGAACTATTTTGTATTTTGCAATGGACGATTATGTGGCTGACGGCAACTGTAGAGTGTCGGAGGTTGAGTATCAAATCCCGATCTGCAGAAGAACCATACCGCTGACATTTACGATTGGATCAACCGGTAATAAAGGGCAGATATACGCTGAAGAAATAGGCGGAAATACTATTATCGACTTTTATATTGAATTCAACCAAGAAGTCAGTGCATTGACCGCAGACAAAATCCATGTTTCAGAGGGTGTTGTTTATAATGTTGCAGAATCACATTCAAGCACTGACCCTACAAACGTTACTTCTGAAAATTTAAAGTCAGATTGGTGGTTCGTCACCCTCACATCCTTAACAGCAGACTTTGGTGACACAGTCACTGTTACGGTAGACGGATGGCTGAATTACAGTGCAAGTTCGGCGACAGCCATAAATAATTTTGACAGCCACGGCTTTTTTGACGACCTTGTCACCCTGTCAAGGGCAACCCAAATAGGCGGAGCAAAAGACGAATACGGCGCATCTGTAACTACAGACGGCATTTTGTTAACGTTTGATAAAGCTATTGCGCTACAAGATGAGGATGTTACTGTCAGCGGTGCGGAAAAAGGGGTTCTTACAAACAACGGCGACAGTGACGAAAAAACGTGGTTTATTCCGCTTGTCGAGGATAGCTTTGATAACGGTGATGATGTTACAGTTACAATCGGTACTTCAACCGAAGTAAAATATAGTAAGACATACAGCAAGGTCGGCGAAACTTATATTGATAACTATGAAAGAGAAGTCAAAGTATTAAAAAGAACAAACCGACAGACAGGTAATGTGAGTTTCACATTAGAAGCAGACGGCGAAGACGGTACGGAAGATACGACCGTAATTGTACTGACAGTTACGTCAAATTTGGATTTAAGGCTCGGCGGTTCTTCGGCTTTGGGATGGATTGAGACTACAGCTCCCGCGTCTTTGAATTTCGGACCTGCAAATGTAACATGGGGCGGTATCAGACCGGTTTTCTCCGAAGACGGACTTACTGCAACATACACATATCAAAATACCTATATGTCGCGCTTGAAATGGAATAACGGCGACACGGTAACAGTCACAATAGACGACTGGTCAGACACCATAGGCAATACCTACAATGTAACTAACGATTCGGCAGAAACAGTAAGTATCTATAAAGACCTTCAAGTACCGATAAAGATAAAAACCGCTTACGAGATAGGCGAGACAAAACTTTACGCGCCTTACGGGCGATGGAATGATAACGAAATCATATTCACATTGTCAGACAACAGCGAATTTGAGGGCTTGACTGCCGATAAGATTCATGTTACGCCGACAGACCCGGGAACAACTATTACACTGAGCAATGCTGACGATGCTTTGACGTATGATTGGCTGAACTATACATGGAGCATAAAGATTGATTCACTGGACGGGGCGGGTTATATTCCGTATGTATTATCCATTGACCCATTCGACGGGTATGTGGTTACTAATACTATTTCAGGCGCGCTTTCAAACGATTTCCGCACACCTGTTGAGGTTATAAGTGCTGTACAAGAGGGCGGCGTATTCGCAGAAAAGCTTACAGAATCAATTTTAGTGACATTCAGCGAAGAGTTCCATGACCCTGTAGTTGACGGCAGTAAACAATTCGGCGGCTTAACTAAATATGATTTCCGACCGTATTTCTTCCTGTCTGTTGAGGGTGTTGACGGCGAAAGCAAGGTGGACTACGATGTTGAACAAGTTGAAGGGCGCAAAGACCAAGTAAGGCTTAGACTAACCAAACATGAATATAAAGGAACACAGGTTTTCAAAGTTACTGCAAAGGAAGACACGCAAAAACGCAGCACTTTTAAGGGTGTTGAAAGCGATGTAACGGTAACATTATACGATAATCCGCCTACCGCTGACGGCAGAGGATTGTACAGTGCTTCCCCGCGCGGTATCTACCTTAAATCAGAACGAAAAACTATTGCTTTAACGGGTGAATTCGGCGAAAGTGTCAGCCCGCTTAAAACGATTTACGCAAGAAAATACGGCGTTGACGACCCAGACAAATGGATAGAATTGCCGTTTTCGGGCACGCCGTCTGTCGGCGCATTGATGGTAGACGTCAGCGGTGTGAGTATGTTTCAATCAGTCGGCGACTATGAAGTATGTTTTGTAGCAGAAGATACTTATAAGTCACAGTGGCGGCCGGTGAGCATATATGACGACCCCATTTATTCAATGGACGGCTACGGAATTCTCGCGATAACACAAAATAATGACCGCAGTTTTACGACAAAAGGCTATGAAAACGAAACCGAAATGAAAGCCGAACTCGGCAGTAAAAAACCGATTGTAATATTCCGCGGCGGTATTCTCGAAGGAAACGGCTACTATCAGGTACAATCTAACACCGTTATCAACAATGCACTCACCTATTACGATGAAGAGGGCAATGATGTACTTTACGTTAAACCGCTTACAAACGGAGACGTTGAAATATATGCAAATTACGGCGACTTAAGATGGAAAAACATTCCCATTACTTTGGATGCACCTATCGGCGGCGACAAATCATTTGAAATGAACCTGTCTGCTGACAAAAAATATACTACAGAGCGCGGCGGAGATGGTGCGGCTGTTGAAATCAAAACAGGTATCAACGATTTCAGCGTTGAATTCCTTATAGGCGAAGCAGAACTCGCAACATATAAACTCTACGACGGCATATGCAGTCTTTCAGGGCTTGCATTCCTTTCTGTACCGGAAGCTTTGGCGGGCGCAATGGAGGCAGGTGTTACAGTAGAAGAATTACTGCTTACAGAAAAAACTATTCCTCCTATAAAAGCGGAAGCAGGATTTGAGTTTTCTCCCGGCGGTATGTTCGGCGAAAGCCTCGGTGCAGTACTGGGCGAAGCGTCAATGAATTTCTCAATCAACACACTCCCCAATGTCAACCCCCATACATTCGGCGCAAGCGGTTCACTCGACCTTGTTGATATGCTCTATGTCGAGGGTGAACTCGTAATGGGCTGGGGCGAAATCGGCGGCGTTATGGTTGTAATGCCCGATAAAATAAGTCTGTTTGCCCGTGTGGGTACAGGCGGCGTTCCCCTTGTACCGCCGACAATTTTAGCATACATTAACGGATTTGGCGGCGGCGTAAGCGGGCTTGCACAAACCGTGTTCAAAAACTTCACTTATGTGCCCCCGCTTAAAGTTAAGGCAATGGGCGCGATTGCGGACGCTACAGGCGAAATAATTTCAGTCGATAAAGCAACCATTGAACTCGGTGTCGGCAGCCTTTCGGCTTATGCAGATGAAGCGACGATTCTTAAATTCTTAAAACTTGAGAATGTCGGTTATAATTACGGTATTACGGATAGCGAAATGCCGTCGGAATACGGTTTGCCGACAGTAGATGTATATTTCGGCTTCGGCGGCAGTGCTTCACTTGATGTATCAGTTGTTGAAATTTCAGGCGGTCTTGAAGCTAATGCCCGACTGCGCGGTAACTATTTAAGCGATGCAATTATCGGCTGGACAGTTGATTCTATGGAAGAAGGCGGATTCGTTGCACCGAGTAAGGAAGTCGTAAAGGCTCTTTATAATGCCATTGACGTTGAAGGCAAAATCTGGGCAAGTGCCGAAATGAAAATAGGTCCTCTCGGTACACTTGCAGGCGCAAAAGGCGAATTGAAGCTTAGCAAAACGAAAATTTCGGGTACTGTGACAGGTAAATTGTTCCCCGGCATTAAAAAGAAAATCGGCGTAACGTATAAATTCAAAGGCAATCAATTAGATTTTGATTTACTGCGTTCTTCTTTGAGTTCTCCGCTCCGTTCTTCCGATTCTGACGAATTTGAAATAACAAATATCCGCACCGCCGGTTCATATAATCCCTACAGCAGACCGGGAGTTAACAGAAACGCCGGCTTGCGTAAACTGACTGCTCCTATAAAAATGGCAGCAGGGTCGCCGCCTACGGCACAGCCGGATCAAATAGCGACGTTTTTCTCAAACGATACTTACGCTTCAATTGATGTCTACAAAAACAACGAATTATTTGAGACTATAAGCGTAGGAGAAGAAACATTACAGTGGTTTGAGACTGCACAAACAGATGACTTAGAAAAAGGCACATCATCTGCAAACTACTTAATTAATGAACCCGGTAAATATACATTCAAATTCGGCAGCACAGATTTAGCATATACCCTCACCGAGATTTTAGCGTTGCCTGAATATACAAACGTTGAAACAACTTATAACAGCGATGATAACACACTGACAACAACATGGGAGCTCAACAGTGTAGCTGAAAGCAATCGTTATATATACACCCGCCTTTTACTCATGGAAGCCGCTACAGGCAGTGTTGTACTTGATTTAACAGCCCCCGAAATGGCAGATAGAGAAGAAGGCATCCGCGAACGGTATCCGTATGCAAGCGGAGGTGATATCGGTATAATTTCGGCATTGCCGGAAACACTTGAAAGCGGCAAATACTATATCAGCGCAGAACTTGCGAAAATTTCCCCGGAAACAGTTACGCTTGAAAACGGGGAAGAAGTAGACATTGAGGAATATGACGCTATAAGCATTTATAACACCGATGTATTTGAATATTCAAATCCCAAGGCTCTTGATGCTCCGACTGAACTGACGTTCAGTTATAAAGGCAACGGCGCATTTGAAGCTGACTGGGACGAAGTTGCGGATGCTGACGGTTATCGTGTTACAATTTTAAATGAAGACGGCACTGAAATTGACGGGGTAACAGCTATTCAAACGACAGAAACCTCCGCGATAATTCAGGGCGGAATGTTCATTACCGCACCGATTACAGACGAAGACGGCGAAATATTAAGCGAAAGTCAACGAGTAGGACTTGAATTCGGCAGAACATACAGAGTAAATGTTCAGGCGGTTAAAAACAAACAATACGACGGTATAGACGAAACAGGCGAAACTTATACTTTACCGATTCTCGGCAATATCATTTCAGCGAACTACAACTTGGAAGAACCGAAAACGCCGGAACTTTCGATTGCATTAGAAAGCGGCAATAACATAACCGACCAAAACGGCAACACAAGCTATATAGCGACAAATATCGCTGAACAAAAACTTACTTTTACATCCTCGGAAGAAGCGGATATTGTTGTATCTTTAGTTGAGACAGAAAGCGGCATATCAACCGAAATGCCTATATACACATCGGCAGGGAAAGTAACAAGCGGTGAAGTTGCACTTAATCTTGACGGCGGCGACGGTATTTATAACATAAAGGTTACAGCAGATGCGGGCAATAACGATAAAACGGTTTCGGGTGTAATTATTTCGCTTGACACGGCAGCACCGATTTTAAGTGTAGATGATGGCAGTTTCACCGCTCCCGAAGGGGCATTGAAAGTGAATGGATTCACCGAACCGGGCGCTTCTGTAATGATTAATGATGAACCTGTTGAAGTAAACGGCGGTTTGTTTGAAAAGAATCTTACGACAACTGATGCACTAACAGTGATGTACCTCACAGCAACAGATGAAGCGGGTAATGTTTCGGCAAGACTTTTAGATATTCCGTATACAGAAATCCCCGATGAAGACACAGACGATAATGGAGACGGCGATGGTGACGGCGACGGCGATGGTGACGGCGACGGTGATGGTGACGGTGACGGCGATGGTGACGGAGATGGTGACGGCGATGGTGACGGTGACGGCGATAACGACAATAATAATAATAATAATCCCGGTAATAATAACTATACCGGCAGTGACGGAAGTTTCAGTGACAGTTATGCTGTTTACCCCGATACGATAATAAACGCGAATCCCGATAGCAGCGGAAATTTAAAAGCAGAATTTATCGTCAACGGAAAAACAGTTAAAACAGCAGATATTTTAAACAAAACAGGTTCGCTGAATTCAAAAGAAACCTTAAAACACCTTGAGGAAATTGCAAAAAGCGGAAATCACTCGCAGATAATAATCGTACTGAAAAATGCGAAGCTGATTAGCTACCTGACATTTGATAAATTAGCCGCTTTCTCACAAAAATATAATGCAGACATAATGATTTACGCCGATAATTATATCAAAGGGAAACTCACAACAAGGCTTTACATTGATGTCGGAGCGTTTGAAAAGACAAATAAGAGTCTTATGCTTTCGACAGATACCGAAAAGCAAACCGCCATTGAAAATAAGTTCAGAAAATGGTTTATTAACGACTTGGAGGTAATTTCACTAAGACAAAGCGGAAACCTCAAGGTAGTTTTACCGATAGCTGAAAAGCTTGATGTTATAAAGAAAACCGACGATTTATATTTCTACTATTATGACGAAAAAACCAATAAATACAAACGCTTTACGACTGCCTACAGCGTTGACAAAAACGGTTACGTACATTTCTTCATAAAAAGCGGCGGAAATATCATCATAAGCGACGGGAAACTCAAGAGCAAAACAAAACAAACATAACGGCAAGAAATCATTATCAAGTAAAGACGCTGACATACAGTAATGTTCATCACAGAAAGCGGTTGTATTCACAAAAAACCTCTGTATTTAAACTACAGAGGTTTTTTGTTATACTAAGTATTTAAATCAGTCCTAATTCCCGTGCCTTAACTACAGCATCGAGGGATTCATTTACGCCTAATTTTTTATATGCAAAATAAAGGTGCGACTTTACGGTTGAGAGTGAAAGCCCTGTTATGCGGCAGATTTCGGAAGAATGAACACCTTGGGCAATGAGTCTGAGCATATCTTTTTGGCGGCGGGAAAGTTTTATATCCGAATCATTTTTTTCGTCCTTTATATGCATATAAAGCGGGAATTTTTTCGCTTGAGCATGAGCGGATAATAAAACTTCGTTTACATAACTCCGAGTGAGTTTTCCGGAATAACCGTCGGCGGAAACTTTGTTTAAAATGCGTTTGAGTATCGGTTCTACAGCCGCGCCTTCGTCGGCAATAAGCGTTATGTATTTATAATCCGAAAGGATTTCGAGTGATTTTGTCAGATAGTTATCTGCATTATTTTTATTTCCCGTAACGGAATAGAAAATTGCAAAGAGTATAAGTGCCTCACATTCATCAATAGGGCGATTCAGATTCTTTCCGTAGTCGGCAAGTTTTGTTAAAAGCCGCTCTGCATCTTTATATTTCCCTGCTGCTAAAAAAACACGCGCCGTAGTAAAATGCTGATACAATCTGAATAGTTCAATCTGCTCAAACTCAACCACAAAGTATTCATTAAGCCATTCATTAACTGCATTTTTATCGCCGCAATAAAGCCGCTGTTTTGTTTTATATGCTTTTAAATTCTGCAAAAAGTCCATTGCTTCTGTTTCAACAAGATTCGTTAAGCCGAGAAAAGCGACTTCGGTTTCTTCCGATTTTAATTTACCCATATGCGATAAAATCAAGCACTTCATAAACGCGGCGCAGATACGTCCGTCAATTTTATGCGTAGGTTTAATAAGCCCCTCTGTTTCATCTATCAGCATCAGAGCTTCCGTAAACTGTCCGCACTCATAAGCAAATGTTGCGTTCATGAGCGGACGGAGATATTCCCACTCTGCGCCGAGGAGAGGCGCGAAGGTATTTTGCAGAAGTGTCATCCAATCAGGGTTAAGTGCGAATTCGTTGTAGTCAACATTGCTTCGGGCGATAATCGGCAAGCCGTGAGTGTAACTTGCGATAGTCGTTGCAAGCCCGTCCGGAGTGTATTTTTTAAGCAGTCCGCGAAACAATCCGTAGAGTTGCGCTTTTTGTTTCATAGTTTTTCTGAAATCGACCGAAAAAGCTAATATTGAAAATTCGACAAATTCATTGCCGGCTTTGGCAATCGCCGGAAGCTTTTTAATTATGCTGTCCATATGGAAAGCAAATTCTTCGTGATGCCCTGTTATGTAATAATACCACGCCGCCAAAACGTGTAAAACAGGCATCTCGCGATAAGCCTTTTCAGGGAAATCGTCTTCAAAAAATCTTCGTAAAAAGTCAGCGTAATCTGAAATTCCGCCTCTGCGGTTTTTGAACAGAAAAAGCAGCAGATAGCCGTCGATTGACTTCCAATCCCCGGAATCAATCATATATCGCAGTGCGCGTGTATAGTCGCTCTGTTCTTTGTAATATTCGGCGGCTCTTTTATTAAGCAGAGAAGCGCGCTTATTGCCGATAAGTTTTCGGCGCAGGAAATCTTGAAAGATATGATGATAGCGATAAAGGTCGTAGTGAATACAACTTAAAAATGAGTTAGTCCTCGATAATTCTTCTAAAATTTCAGCCGCGTCTTCCCTTTCAGTCATAACTTTTGCTAATTCCGGGGAGAACTCGTCAAGGACAGCTGTATCAAGGCAGAATTTTCGCAAATCGGGTGTCCATCCCGACCAAATCTGTGTTTCAAAATAACCGGAAAAGTCGAAACCGTAAATTTCAGATCCGGAGTTAATCCCGCCGCTGTGAGCTACTGCATTTACACCCATAACCCAGCCTTCGGTCATATTGAAGACGGTTCTACTCTGTTTTTGTGTAAGAGATACTCCGAGTTTCCCGAAATATTCGCTTATTTCGCTTTCGGAAAAACGCAGAAATTCAGAACCGATAATATTGCCTATAAGCGGCATAAATTCAGGCGGCGGTGCGAATCGCGACAGAATTATTACAACAAAATTCGCCGGAAGACGCTTTGTTATAAAGGGCATTGCTTTAAAAATTTCGTTGTTATTTATGAGGTGCAGATCGTCTAAAATGAGTGCACGCGGCGTTTTGTCGGGGTACATTTCATTTATGAGAGCTATAGTTGACTCGATCGGTGAGGCTGAAAAAGTCGGTTTTGAAATAATTGACAACATTCCTTCATTTTCGGGCTGTGATGAAAAAAGCCCGATTGAAAGCTGTTTGAAGAAGACGGACGGGACGGAGTCATATTTATCAAGCCCGATCCAAATCGCCTCACGCTCCGAATGTTCGAGCCACAAAAGTGCGGAAACCGTCTTCCCGCTGCCTGCCGGGGCACAAACGTATACAAAACGGTTCTTTGCCGCCTTATCATAAAGCGGAATCAATTCTGTTCGCGGCATAACCGTTTCGGGGAGAGATGCAAGCGTGAATTTATCAGAAAGAAACGGATTATCGTTCAATGTTTTTACCTCTTTTGTGTAATCTAAAAAACCTCATATTTTATCTTTAATTATAACACAAAAATTGCCGTTTGTCAATGCTATAAATAGAATAGTATGAATATTTGTTTGATTTCATTCAAAATAAATTTGAACAAAATATTAAAGTCTCATACTACAATCAAAATATGGCAAAAATGGGCGATAATAATTTCTCAAAAATTCATACTGTTCATCTTGACAATCGGTTTAAAAACTGTTACAATAGTATTAGTTTGCATTAGCGTACCCGGAGTTAATTATTTCGGAACAAATTCATATAAATTAATGATCATAAAATTAATATATTTTAAAGTGTTGAGGTACATATGAAAACCGTATTCATCGTAGATGACAACCAGACAAATTTGATTGCCGCAAAAAACGCATTGACAGGCATATATCGAACTTTGACTGTTTTATCAGCGGCGAAAATGTTTCAGATTTCCGAAAAAATACAGCCTGATATAATACTGCTTGATATTGAGATGCCGGAGGTTGACGGGTTCACTGCCATTAAACAGATTAAAACCGATCCGAATTTAAAAGATGTACCGGTGATTTTTCTGACTGCGCATAAGGATGAAGAGATTGAAACAAAAGGCTTTGACCTCGGTGCTGTCGATTTTATAACAAAACCGTTTTCAACTTCTGTACTGTTGAAACGTATTGAAACACATATCAAAAACGATATAAATTTAAAAGAAACACAATCCTCTCTGCGTGAAGTTCAAAATGCCGCTTTCCTTGACAGTATGACAGGACTTTATAATAAAAACGCCTATCTTAAAAGACTTTCGGATTTTTGTAACGAAAAATGTATGCCGCTCGGGATTATTTCAGGCGATGTGAATTTCCTTAAGCGTATTAATGATTCACTCGGTCATAATGCCGGTGACAGACTTTTAGCTGTTATTGCCGAAACGATTACAAAAGTACTGCCCCAAGAAGCTTTCGCGGCGAGAACAGGGGGAGACGAACTCGTTATCCTTATTCCCGGAGGCGGAAAAAGTGCAGCCGACCTGCTTGTCGCTTTGATTTCATCAGAGCTTGATAAAATCACTGACGATATTATAGGAACGCCGAGTGTTTCTTTCGGCACCGCTGAAATGCTTCATCCTGATGAAACTTACGAAGAAATTTTCGCGCTTGCCGATGAACGTATGTATGAAGATAAAATACGCAGGAAAGCTGTAAGGGTCGGATAATTAACTGTGAAATTACAAAGTTTTCACTAATTTTTTACGCTTTTTTGAGATAGAATGGAAATGGAATTACTATAATATGCGCCATTTGTTTGTAATTAACCCTCGGAGTTTTGTTGATCTTAATTCGCTCAAATCGTTTTTGCTGAATGTTGAGGATTGTTTCTCTACAGGCAAACGCGCCGAATATAAGATCTATATTTCGCGATACCCGCGTGATGCCATAGCTGCTGTTAATCGTTATATCGGAAGCGTCGATAAAAACGAGGTTGTCAGAGTTTACGCTGTAGGAGGGGACGGTATTCTTTTCGACTGCCTGAATGGTATTGTCGGATATGAAAATGCAGAAATCGCCAGTGTACCATACGGTAAAGTTAACGATTTTCTCCGCTCTTTCGGCGAATATAACGTCAAACGTTTCCGTGATATTAAAACACTGTCACATTCAGACACAATTCTCACCGATATCATAAAATGCGGTACAAACTACAATATTATGAATACGACAATAGGTCTTGAATCAAGTGCTACTCCGGCTGTTGAAAGTTTAATAAAGTTTATTACGCCGTTTAAGCACTCCGGTTTGTTAATGCCGTTCTTATATAACTTAGGCGGACTGCGATGTATTTTGAATAAAGAAACACGGCTTCAATATTATAATCTTTACATTGACGATATAGATTATTCGGGAACCTATATTGATATAAATATTTCAAACACATTCGGCAACGGCGGAAAAAACGCCCCTAACCCATATGCTATACCAAACGACGGACTATTTGATGTAGTTTTAATTAAACCTATGTCTGCACTCAAATGTATAATACGTTTCTCTGATTATGTGAGAGGGAAAGCCGCTGAATTTCCGGAAAATTTCATATGCATTCGCGGCAAGCATCTCAAATGCTCAAGCGACAGGATACTCCACGTTGATTTGGACGGGGAATATTTTCTGACAAACGAAATTGAAATGGAAATCGTTCCTCAAGCTGTTAAGGTTGTTGCTCCCGCGAATACTCATTATCTCAATTATTTTGATGCTAACATTGATCAAAGAGCAAACAAGAAAGCCGGTTAAATATGAAAAGTATTGATAACAAAAATCTTCACGTTTCTCCTGATTTACGTGCTCATCATACCATAACCCCTGAATATAAATTCGGGAATAATATCGGGCGTATCGGTGTTCTTCTTTACGGCGTTTTGCGGCTTATTGAGCCTCTTATTACGGGAAATCCCATCGCGAACTCTCTCAAAACATTCGGACTGTGCGTTATAGCTACTGTCCTCGTCACAATTGTACAGATTATTATGAGAGGGCATAAGGCTACTCCGCTTGTCACGGGTATTCTCATAATGTCTATATTCATCATCGGGGCTTATATTACGCAATATTTTGTGTATTATTATATCTCGCTTTTATGTGTTGTCGGGATTGTGAGCGTTTATCAGAATTTCAAAATGCTTATCGCCTTTTTCTGTACGGCTTTGGCTGTCAATTTAGTTTTATACTTTACGATTTTTTTAAAACCCGAAATAGCTGCATTTAATGAAATGGTGCTCGGCGGATTACTTTGTTTTTACGGATTTTTCTTTCTTACGGTGCTGTGTTTCCGTTCTTCCGTAAAGGAAGGAGTGGCGCAAAGAGGACTCCATTCATTCTCATCTATGCTTTCGACAACACCTGATATGATGGTTATTGTAGATGATCAAAAAAAGGTTCAGTATCTTTCAAAGCCGCTCGCTGATCTTGCCGAAATTGAACCTGTGCTTGCTATCGGGCGTCCTCTCCTTGATCTTTTCGCCGACAGAGAATTAAAGCTTATGCTTGCCGATATAATGGACACTGACGGTTTTTATTCGCAGATTTGTGAGATAAAACTTCACGGTGAAAGCCGTTGGTTCAGGGTAATTTGTGACAGTCTTCAAGGCGATGTCAAAGGCATTTTTATAAATATTTCCGATATAACTTCAACAGTAGAGGCAAAAAATCTTGCAGAAGAAGCTATGAAACAAGCGAAAACGGCGAACGAATCTAAATCGCGTTTCCTTGCTACTATGTCTCACGAAATCAGAACGCCGATGAACGGCATAATCGGTATCTCTCAGATGATTATGGGCAGATCCGATGTGACACCGGAACTCAATGCGCAAATTGAAAGAATTTACTCATCGGGACACAGTTTACTCGGCATTATTAATGATATTTTGGATCTCTCGAAAATCGAATCGGGCAATCTGGATATTAATCCGTCTGATTATGATTTACCGAGTTTGATTAACGATTCAGTTCAGCTTAATATGTACAGAATCGGCTCAAAAGCTATTGACTTCTCGCTTTATGTTGATGAATATACGCCCGCTCACCTTTTAGGTGATGAACTTCGGATAAAACAGATACTGAATAATGTGCTTTCAAACGCTTTTAAATATACAGACAGCGGCTCTGTTAAGATGTATGTTTCACATGAATTAGTTGACCCCGAAACGTCCGAAATTGACCTTATTTTCCGAGTTGAAGATACGGGACAGGGTATGAAAGAAGAGGATGTTAATAACCTTTTCAGTGAATATTCGCGTTTTAATTCATCTGCAAACCGCAATACCGAAGGAACAGGGCTGGGTATGAATATTACTTGGCGGCTTGTCAATATGATGAACGGCAGTATTGATGTTAAGAGCGTATTCGGCAAAGGCAGTACTTTCACGATTCGTATAAAACAAACAAAAATCGGGCTTACGGAAATTGGTCCCGAACTGTCTGAAAAACTCAGTAATTTCACGTTCTCACGTGAAAGACAATCGGAAAAACTGCAAATCCGCCGTGAAAATATGCCATATGGTTCTGTTTTGGTGGTTGATGATGTTGAAACAAACCTTTTTGTTGCAGAAGGTCTGATGAAACCATATAACCTCAAAATAAAACTTGTAAAATCGGGGTTTGAAGCTCTTGATTTAATAAAAAGCGGAGAAAGTTTTGACGTAATTTTTATGGATCATATGATGCCTCAAATGGATGGTATCGAAACCACAGTCAAAATCCGCGAATTCGGTTATACGGGAACAATAGTTGCGCTCACTGCGAATGCAGTTTCCGGCGCAAGTCAGATGTTTATCAATAACGGTTTTGATGATTTTATTTCAAAACCTATTGACTTGCGTAATCTTAATTCGGCTTTGAATAAATTCGTCCGCGACAAATATCGCACCGGAAAAACGTATACAGAAAATACATATACCGAAACAACCGACTCCGAAGTCGGAAAAGAAATACGGAAAAAGCTTATTACATTCTTTATTAATGATGCCCGGTCGGCAATAGAGTCAATGGAGTCTTCTGCAGAAAAAGCCGATTGGAAACTTTTCGCGATTTCCGCTCACGGAATGAAATCATCTTGCGCAAATGTCGGTAATAATACCCTTTCCGAAGCGGCAAAATTACTTGAATTCGCCGGTAAAAGCGGCAATGACGAAATAATAAAAAAAGAGCTTCCAAGCTTCATTCAAGGTTTAAAAAAATTCATAGAAACACTCAAAAATGAAGCTGCCGAAAGTAAAAAGAAGGCTGATACCGACGCGCCTGATTTGCTTAAAACGTTATCGGAGATTGCCTCCGCTTGTGATAACTATGATGAAACAATCGCCGAACCGCTTATTTCAATACTTGAGAAAGCTTCATTTGAACCGCCGATAGCAGAGAAAATTATGAAAATATCAGAGCTTATAATGTTCGCAGAGTTTGAAGATGCCGCAAATCTTTGCAGGGAAATCTGCGGCGAAATTGTTATGGCATAGATTTAATACTAATATTCATTTATAGAATTGAATAAATTCGCTCCAAAACAACGGGCGACCGAGGGCGGTCGCCCCTACAGACCAAAATTTTTTGTAGGGGCGGGCGCCCTCGCCCGCCCGCACTTCATTTCATTTTTTTATTGCATATTAGTATAAAAAGAACAAAAAGAGAGCAAAGAGAGCAAAGAGAGCATAGCAGTTTGAAACTACTATACTCTCTTTGCTCATTATTTTTAAATAAATCACATATTTACAGAACCGAAATTAAAGATATTTTCGCTGATCTCACCGTCCATTGCAAAAGCAACGCAAGGTTTATCCGTAATGGGGTCCTGAACACCGACACAAAGCCTGAATGTGTATTCGTTTGAAAAAGCGGCGAGATTTATTGTTTTTTTAACTTCCGCCGTTTTTCCCGGTTCAATCGAATTCAAAGGGAGATTCAAAGGGAATTTAACAAGTGTTTTCCCACGTGAATTGACGATATAAAGCACCGGTTCCCAATCAGCCGGGAACGCCGCCGCCCCTTCGCTCGAGAAAGTCATACTTACGGTCAATTCCCCTGTCGTACGGTCTGATTCGGCGTATGCTTCTGTGACTTTTAACAGATATCCCACATTTTCATAAGTTTCTTCGGGCAATGAAAAATCCGATACAATATAACTCAAATGATTGCCGTTAATCAGTCCTGAATAGTCGGTGCTTTCTTTGAGAATATGCGCTCCGAAGCATTTATTATCGCTGAAATCCGAAAAACCGTCCTCAATATTCGGGTTATACTCGCCGAGACCGTATTCTTCTGTGAAATAACTGTAACCCGGTGTTAAAAGAATTGAATGTTTAAAATTATTAATATAATCCTCAACATAATTCTCAAGAATATATTTGTCAATACCCGCGGAAATTTCGTCAGACGTTTCAAAACTGCCATTGTGTCCGACAGAACCTATCTCGATGTATGCGAAAAAGTTGTCGCTGCCGTATTCATCACTCAGTGCTTTAATGGCGTTTTCGTGATGTTTCATTAATTTTATATTGTCATAGTCAGGCGAAAAACCTTTGCCGTATTCATTATCATAATACTCCCCGTCGATTTGCTCATAAAGCCACAACGGTATATCCATATGTTCAGTATCGCCGGGGCGGTCTGATAAAAAGCGGAAAACAATGCGTTTCCCCGCAAGTTTTAATAAGTTCAATTCGTATTTCGCATTAATCCCCTTAAAATCATAAACGCCTTCACTCGGTTCAAGTTCCGCCCACGTTACTTCAACATAAACCAAATCAGAACCTGAAATATGGTTAGTTGCCGCATATCCCATCAAAGGGTTACGCAAAGGGTGAAACTCATTCGGTTTGATATAGAAAATTGTTTTGCCGCCGGCTGTGAAAACCGAGATTATCGCGGCACAAATGATTATAAATGCAATAGAAAGTGAAGTAAAAAATATAATACGCCGGATTTTCGGAATTTTATTACCCATAATACTCACCATTATACTGTACAAGTGTTAGTTCAGATACATTTTCAAGATTTTTAATTTTATCGGCGAAAAGGGTTTTGTTTTTAGTGAGCCTTACTTCGAGAGCTAACTCTGTTGATTCTTTTCGGGATGTTCGCGACTTAACGGTATAGCGTTCTTTACTCATTATACGGTAAATTTCATCTTCGGTCGCCGTGCCGTCAAAACGAATGACGGCTATATAAACCTTTGAATTCACAACCTTTGCGCTCATTATAAAAACGAAAATCGTAACGACTGCCGCTCCGATACAAACGAGCAGAAACATTTTTGCTCCGGCAGCTATACCCGTAGTAATCGACCAGAACATAAACATCAGATCAAACGGTTCCTTAACCGCTGTTCTGAAACGCACTATAGATAACGCGCCGACCATACCGAGTGAGAGCACAACGTTTGTACTGATAGCCAGAGTAACCATACAGGTTAAAACGGACATACCGATAAGTGACATTGCGAATGTTTGCGAGTAAATTACCCCGCGATATGTAACTTTATAAATTATACTGATATAAAACCCCAAAAGCATTGCAGCAAGCAGTGCTATGATTATACCGATTACGCTGTCAATAGTCAGGGTGTTTTGAAATATACCAGATTCAATCAGCGAATTTTTTATGACATCTCTTATACTTAATGCATCTTGCTGCATAGTTGTTCTCCTTTATTCCCAAGACGATTCCTCTGTCTCGGAGTTATTATATTTTTCATGGCACATCACGAATTTAGACTGTGAAATATATGCAGCATCAACCTCACGCACACATTCTTTAACGTAATTCGGGAAGAATTCAGTGAATTTTACTTCAAGAATGGTTTGCCGCCGGTCAAGGCAATATGAGACAGGGCGATCGGGATTAAAAAGGTCAAACCCGCTCATTCCGGCGCGCAAATTCATATCAAAAGTTATCCTCACATCACCGCCGGGATATACATACGGTTCGCGCTCATAATCGACAATAACCCGCGGACGCATTACGTTTGACATACATTCATAATAGAATTCACGTAAAAGCGGTTTGTCGGATTTGAGCAAAAACGCGTAATCTCCGTCCATTATTTTTTCAAATTCAACACGCGAAATCGCTTCGGATTGTTTTGAAATATATTTATCGAATTTAAGTTTTCGTTCAAGGCGAATAAAGGAATCATCGTCGTTATAGACTCTGATACGATATTTTGCACGGCGGGATGTACCCATCAGTTTTTCCGTATACGACCGCCGCCAAAAGTCGTCAAAATAAAGACTTCCGATTTTATAAACGCCTGTCTCCCCCGCATTTTTATCGGGTAAAAACAGCGGGCGAATCCGCCGTCTGAGAAGCTCCGTTTGTGTTTCATCAAGGAGGAATTTCAGTTCGTGGCGGAAGCGGAGGTTGAGTGCGGAGTCTTCAATCCTAATGCGAAGTTTTTTTGATGTTTTCATGGCGTTACGCCCTTTACTGTGTTCATACAAGAAAGATTTTCTGCAAAGTTTTCATATATTCAAGATTTTCTACACCGACATCCATTGTAAAATCATACGTAGGCGGCGTATAATCGATTGTTCCGTCAGGTAGAATTGTGAATGAAAGAGTACCGAATTTTTTTGAACCGCCCTGATAAGATATATATTCACCGGCATCGGTATAATGTCCGGCATCGTCATAAGCGGATATAATCACATAATAAATACCCGGAGCCAAGTCACCATCATATGAATAACTGTAACTACTCAAATCATCAGCTTCAAATATTATGTCGTTCTCAAAAAAGTCACTGCTTACCTTAATTTTATATTTAATTGGGAGACCCGCGAAATTATACGCTTTATCCCATCTAAAGACATAGCCGTTCTCTGATTTTTCAGGTAAACCTATAAAGAATGGAGCAATACCTTCGATGGTCTCATAATAAGACTTAACTGTATCCGAAAGCAGAATCGGTAAACGCTCCAATATCTCGTCATATTCACTTAAAACACTTTCTGAAATAAGCTGTGAATCCGGCAAACTGTTCCGATATGGTTTTACAACGGCGGCATATTTTTTTGAAATGTCAGAGATTTTTTCCGGTGTCAAATACTCTGAATACATTTCTTCAATTGTTTTTGAGAGTTTATCTACGTATTCAGGATCTCTGAACAATCTGTTGTATAATTTTACACCGAAGTAGTTAGTCAGTCCTCTTTCATACGAAAAGAATTCTTCAATTGTCATATCGTCTATGCCGACATCACGGCGCAGGTTTTGCTCATTTAAGCGAAGCATTCCGTCACAGTCATAAATAATGAAGTAGAATTTTTCGCTGTTAGGGGGACTGTAGAGAAGAAAGTTGCGATTTATATTGTCAACATTTAATATAATAATCTGCGATGCAAGCCATTTCATAAAATTCTCTTCGTCAAAATAACGATTAAATGTATCTTCAATAGATATAGCAGGATTATTTATATCTTGTACCATATTAATCAAGTCGGTGTAGTCGTTATTTTTGCCTTTGTTTTCAACTAAATCTGAAAATGCATTCTCATCAAATTCAGGATCGGAAACAAGTTTTAGTTCGTCGTAATAATCTGCAAATTCAAAATTCTCCGCTTTATAAAACTCACCGTTTTCATCAAGCCCGTGGTTCTTTAAATAAGATACATTAGGCTGTTCTATTTGAGTAAAGAAACCGTAATCTGTAAACTGAGGATTTTCTTCACCGGTCGTTTCATCTTTAACATACAAATGAACAAATTGCGTACGCAAAGAGAACATACCGGGTATGTCTTTTATCAAATCAGCAGTGAATTTTTGACGAAATCCCAACACATCATAGGGGTGTTTATTGAGGTTTATAACCGTCTGAGAACGCCAAGGTTCCGCTTCGTCATGAAGCGTGATTTTATATGACTTCAATTTCATTCTTGACGATGTATTCCCGCGAATACTCACTGTTGCATTAGGCGCAGTCAGACCGTAACCGTAATATCCTTCCTTCGGACCGTTTTCGTCGCCCTCTTGAATGATACATTCAGTGCGGTGCGGGTCGGTGCCTTCTTCTATGTATTCAATTTTGGAATGTTTGGCAAGTTCGCCGAATTCGTTATCACTGTTTTCACTGTCGTTGCCACGCCTTGCGGTAAGATACATAGTTACAACCGACGTATCATCCCCGTAACCGTCTCGTGTGTATACGCTTTTGTCGTCTTCAATTTTCGGCGTAGGTGAAACAGCCTGCGGTTTAATTGTCAGTTCCTCTGTGACAAGCGGGTAAGTTACCGTATCTGCGGCGGTAACTTCTGTTTGATATAATCCGATAGCGAAAACACCTGCTAAAATTAAAAGAGGTAAAAAAAGGGCAATAATAAAACGAAATTTTAATTTCCTCATTTGTTCAAACCCTGCCATGAAGCGGTGCCGTCAGAGTTTATGTAAAAGCATAGTAAACCTTTATGACGCGCATCGTAGATATCTTCGTAATATGAATTGAGTTCCCTGTTGTTACCGCTTTTATCGGATGCCTTGATATTGATGAAATACTGTCCCGGCGGCAAAATATTCAGCGTTAATTCACTGATACCAATTCCCTCTTGTGAAATAACAGTCTCCGTCCCTGATACATTTCGGGCAATATTGACTGTGTAAGTCACTGTTTCGCCTGAAACCGCAACGGCATCATCCCAGTCAAATTTTACTGAATCCCCGGCTGTGATTGCAGTCATATTAAATGGGGTTGGTTTTTTTATTTCGTCTTTATAACGTTTCGCATTTTCGATAACTTCGTTGTTGAGTTCGCTTGAAATAAAATCGTAGTTTTCCTCTGTCAGAGGCATATTTATTACATCCGGCTGCATGAAGGCGATAGGCTTTACGATTTCAGCATATACTGCTCCCTGTTTTCTGATAATTTCATAAACAGGGTCGGTGAGTTCATCAATTCTTGCCGTCAGTTTTTGCAGACATTCGGGGTCTGTCAAAACCATTTTGTGCAGCTTATTTTTATAAAAAGGCAGAACGCCGGTTGAGAGTTCGATTGATTCCCGCCTGATTTCGTATTTGCGGTTGAGTATGGCTTCTTCGGCGTTATAAAGGATGTGGTCGGCATCCCACATGAAGAAAAAGAATTTGCTGCTGTCAGACGGGCTGTACAAGAGGTAGTCGCGGGTAGCTTCGGGGCTGTTCCCCAAAAGGATTTGGAGTGCTAAGAAGCTGTAGTAATTTTCCTCGTCGAAGTATTCCGTAAGGACTGTCTTAATATCCGCATCCGGGGCATTTACGGCTTGCAGCATAGCTATAAGGTCGGTGTTGTCGTCAGTATCGCCTTTGTTTTCGATATAGGTTTCAAAAGCGTCAAGATTAAAATTCGGGTCATCGGACATTTTTATCGCTTCCGCATGACGGGTAAAATCAAAATTCTCCGCTTTGTAAATTTCTCCGTTTACATCCAGTCCCACGCGCTGAATCCAATCCGTGTCAGGGCGTTCCGTTTGAGTATAAAGTCCGTAATCGACAAAAGCAGTCTGCCCTTCAATGGTTTTGTCCAAGACATAAAGGTGAACAAAAGTTGTATCAAGTGCCTTTAGTCCGGCAAGCTCACCGGCGATATGCTGAGCTAAAGCTGTACGGTAACGAACGCCGTCCTCAATGTATTTATTGAGATAAAGGATGTTCTGGTCATTCCAGCTGTCCGCGAAGGTCTTAAATTTAATGCGGTAAGATTTCTGCGGTTTTTTGGAGGCGTTTTCGCCCCTCAGTGTCACAACAGCATTCGGAATATTAATCCCGAACCCGAAACTTTTTTGATTAATGCCGTTTTCGTCACCGACTTGAATGATTGCTTCCGAGCCGTATTGAACATCCATTCCGTTTTCGCTGTAATATGACAATGGAACTGAATTAACTTCATCCCACGAAAGATGAGTTAACTCATCGCTGCTGCCGCGGCTGACTGTCATATACATAGTAACAATCTCGTCGTAGTCAAAGAATTCTGAATAGTCAATGGATTCGGCGGTTTCATAGATAGTTTGTCCCGCCGCCGTTTTACCGTACCAAAACAGGGTAAGAGCTCCTGCTGTCAGTAACAAAACCGCTAAGGGCATCCACAAATGGTTAATCTTCATAATTGAGTTTTGCTCCGTTTCATTGTGAGTGAGATTAAAAAACTATGAAAACTCTGTGCTTGCATATTAAACCGGCTTTCAGACGTTGCCGACTTTTGTCAGAACGCGGAAACGCAGTTTCGATGTGTATTTATACAAAAGCAGGATGGATGTGATGTAAAACAGTGCCGCACCGATAGTGAATCCCAGACCTATAACGGCGAAATTGTCGTCAAAGATGATTGAACCGGCGATAGTTCCGGCAGCAAAAACAAAAGTTGCTATCGCAGCATCAACGTAATCGGAAAAATAAAGCAGAATGAGCATTATACTGTTGCCGACGGCATACAGTCCGTAACCGATACAGAGGGTTTGGAACACGCCTTCCGAGACATTATCAAGGTATACAATCCCCACCGCATCCAAAAGCTGTGCACCCAAGGCAATAACAAGGACACTGAAAATCAACTGTTTTATCGTCAGATAAGACAATTCGCGCCACATAGTGCTGGTGAGTGAACGTTCTGCCGCATCAATCTGCCGGATAGTACCGCCGCCGTTTAAGAGATCGAAATAATTACGGTAAAAAGGATAGAAGTTGACTTCAACCTGTGCAGAGAAATTGATGGTAGCAAAGAATGTTGTTATGAAGGCGAAAAGTGCCGGTATATCATAAATCGGCATTGAGCGGAAAAGCTGTCCGGCAACAGTAACACCGAAAGGGCTGTACCACATCCAAATCATATGGAAATACATCCCCACAGTGATACAAATGCCGATAATTATAAGTTCGGGGTATTTTTTAATATAGGATAAAAAGGCGAAAAAACGTCGTGAGCGTATGTTAAAATATCTGCACAAAATAATGTGATAGGCAGTAATCATGAATCCGTAACCGATGATTACCATTATGAGCAAAGCATGAACTGCGTTAAGTTCCGTCTGAATCAACAGATAACCGGCGGCAATTGCCACGCCGATACCGAGTATGAAAAACAGCATAATCCGCTTGTAGTCCTTGACTGCTGAAAGGAATGATATCATAGTCCACGCTACGATAAAGAGCGAGAACATCATAAACGTCAGAATTCCGGTAACAAGATCTATCCCGGAAAAAATAACGAACACTCCGTACAGCAATATGCCGATACCGAGCTGAATGACTATTCCGCCGTACATCGCGGGCAAAACATCTTTGTGTCTGTGCTCAAATATACAATCAGCAGTGTATCGCGTCATAATAAGGTTAAAGAGGTTGTTTATCGTTATGGCGGCTATGATTGAATAGCTGATAATAACGATTATCATATCCTGATCGGCTTTTGAGGTGCCGTTCATTTCGCAGAGCAAACGCACAGCCGCAAGGAGTGCAATACCGAGAATAGTCGGTCCTACATAGACTATAGCCGATGCACTGTAATAGCCCGCATAAGTCAGTACACTTTTTTTATCGAGCATCTTACGGAGTTCAAAACCGATACCCGCCATCTATTTCGCCTCTTTCTTAAAAGCATCAAGATAAAGAGTTTTGTATTTCTGCAAAACATCTTTATAGTCATAAAAAACACGGGCACGCCGTCTGCATACTTCGGACATTTCATGCCGCAAACCTGCATCCGTACAGAGTCTGTACATAGCGGAAGTAATCGCGGCGGTATCCATAGGGGGGCATATTATTCCCGCTCTGCCTTCAAAGCCCGGTTCGTCGTGTTCATCAAGCATTTCACGGCACGCACCTACATCGGTTGCCACGACAGGCTTGCCTGCCGCCATAGATTCCAAAACGGCAAGTGGCAACCCCTCGGAAATACTGGTGAGGATAGTGAAATCAAATTTTTCGATATATGTCTTGACATTTTGCTGCCCGACAAAGTGAACATCCGATAGGTTTAAGAATTCAAGCAGATACGTACATTCGTCGTAGTATTCCTGATTGTCTATATCGCCGAGAATGTGCAGTTCAACATCCGGGTAGATGTGTTTGAGTTCGGCAAAAGCATAAATCATAGTCTTTATGTCTTTTATCGGTGCAAAACGTACTACCGCACCGATTGAAATCTTATTGTATTCACCCGGGATTCTTTCGTTTATAAAGGCAAAATCCTCGTGTTGAACGCCGTTTGGAATAACTACTGCCTTTTGTTCGTCACACCCCAGTTGAAGCTGAATATTCCGTGCTGCATTGTAGAGTGAAGTGACGCAATAAGCATGGTCGTATGCGCATTTTGAGAACATTGAGAAAAGTGTTATCCACATATTTTTGAGGTAAGGCGTTATCCAGTCTGCCTGTAAAACCTCTTCCTCGCGCTCGCGTGTATAGATACCGTGTTCGGAAACAATAAGCGGGGCTTTATACGCTTCAGACGCCATACTTCCTAAAATCCCGCAGTATCCTGTAGCGAGAGAATGATAAATATCCGCTTTGGGAATCTTCTGAATAAGCAGATATATAAGCGGCACCATCATTGACCGAACGGTATAATAAAAATCGGAATAAGCTATGTATTGATATTCTCTTTGGCACAGTGCATTAACTTGATTTACGAAAAGTTCGTTGCCCAAAAACATTGAAGGAGATATGCGGTTTTTAGAAAACAGATCGAAAATAATGCTCCAATCAGGCTGACGGCAGTTGAGTAGTTCGGAAAGAGCGTGTTGCTGTGCGGCTGTAAAAGCGGGCAGAGATTTACGGCTGCCGGCTGTATTATAGGCTTCATTCAGGAAAACTTCATGAATACTGATGACGTTTTTCGGAATGTTATACTTGAACTGTCCCCGTTTTGAATTGTCAGCGCCAATTAGCCACAAGACAAATTCGGTATTCGGCATAGATTGTATGAACTGGTGCGTCCAACTTGAAACACCGCCTCTTACATAGGGATAACACCCCTCTAAAATTAAACAAACGCGCAAATTCAATCACCTTTATAAATGTGTATTTCGCCTTTTTTAAAAAAACTTACTGTAATACTATTCGTACATTCGGCGAGGTAGCTTTGAGCAGATATAGCGAACCTTGGATATTTGTAATTTCGCCGCCGGAAACATTACCCGGAACTTTATCACCCGTGCGTACAAGGAGGTAAGCTTCGTCGTAGAATCCCCCTAAGTTTATATAAATGTCTTTGTCAGTGTAAGTAAATTCAACATCAAGGCGGTCAAACCGTTCAACGGCGGCGGCGGATTCGGAAGCAGTGAGTTGACGTATACCGGTGTCACTTACCATAGAAACAAGTGATTCATATGAATCACGCATAGCCTCCCAACCCTGTTCGGCACTGCGATCCGGATCAAGTGCATCATCAGGGTGCATAAAATGAGAATTGACATAGTGAAAATTAATTTCGCTTAGCATAAGCATTATATCGTAATCATTTATAATACAGTTGGAAACGATACGCGGGAAATTAATAAGTCCGTCATCATCTGTCTCAAATTCTTGTGATTGACCGTATATTGTATCGTCATAAAGCCCCGAAAACACTTTAATATTCGGGAAGTTGCTGGCAATAACCTCCCGCGTTTCAGGAAGCCATACGTTTGAAGGCGGAACATAAACTTCGGGAACATAATCATTAAACAGATTAGCCATAGCAGATTGTGTTTCACTCAGTGCAGCTGATATGTCCTCGGGCGAATCCCAACTGATATAATTCTCACCGTTTTTATATTCAAATCCCGTGTATGTAAGTGACTGATGATTGTAACCGTGAAGTGCGATTTCTTCGCCGTCCGCAAGAAGCAGCCGTCCGAAGTATTTCTGACGTTCAAGATCGGCAGGGCGTACAAAAGGCGTGTTTACGTTATCTTCATAAGTTTCAATGAACATTCCCGTATAACGCAAATCGTATTTTTCACCTATTTCCTTTATATTAGGCCACCAAATATTGGTGTAAAAATAATCGACAGTTACCCCGTAATCGCGGTCAATATATTCATTCGTCCCGGTAGGAACGGGAGCCGGAAAATCGTCGATAAAGAATGAAGAGGCGTTAATTACAGGCCATACAGCGACAGGGACGGTATGAGCATAGCTTTGAGCGAAAATCCCCCGCGCACCGGTGTTGGCGATAGCAGCATAGTTAATGACAGTAATTCTGCCTTCGCCGGTGTTGTTAGACCAGACCATCGGGGTGCTGCCTTGTTCACTCTCCGAGCTCATAAAAATATCAGTATCGGGTTTTAACAGGAAATTCCCGCCGGACATCGGATATCCTTCTTCATCAAGGTCAAAGACTTTTCCGTCTGCACCGGCAAAAAAATCATCGCTGATACTCACATATTTTTGATCAATATATGACCATTCGGTAATTTGAAGCCCGAATTCTTCGGGGTAAATATCGGTTATAGCAAACCCCGGAACTCCGGCAAATAAAAGATTACCGCCGCTTTTCACCCAGTCCATAGCCGTGTCAATATACGTGCTGAAAGTATCTCCCTCGAAAAGTGCGACAACCGCCGATTCAAAGCCGTTTAGATCCGGTAACTCCGTACCGCCTGCGACATCAAATTCAGAGAAATCGACACACATTTCATTAAGCGTAAATGTAAGATTATTATAAAGAGCGGGGTCTTCGGTGCTGTTATAAATAAACAGACATTCATCGTCAGAATCTGTAATTTCGGACAGAACCGCTCCCGCTTCAATATAATCAATCTGTGAACCCGCTGTCTTGAACTCCGACACGCCGATCCGCTGATAAATAATAACTGCGGTAAGAATTATGAACGCAAACAGCGGCATGAGAATAAAGAACAGACGTTCAAACCTTTTTGACATAACTTAAAATCCCTAAACGAAAAAATCTAAAGCGTAATGAGTTCGGAAAATTTCTGTTCCCTTGAATCAGCTGTATTTATGTCGGAATCAAAGAACCGAAGCAATTCCCTGCCGCGGGCTGTGATATTTACATTGTTGTTTTTGAGTTCAAGAACGGCTCTTTGGAAACCTTCCCTGTCACCCATAGCGAGGTATTCTTCAAGCTGTAAGAATATGCCGCGTTCATCCGTATCATATCGGTTGCAGAAACGTTCGATTATTTCGGAAGCATATTCAAAATCTCCCATTTCAATGGCATTTTGCGCTGCGTAGATGTATGAACTCTTGCTGTCGGGCATCAGCTGTAATTTTGTCGTAAGGATTTTTGAAAGCATTACGCGCTGTTCCATCATCATGTAGCCGCGCAGGAGTTTGCTGTCAAGGTATTGGCGCAGTGCATCTATGGCGCGGTTTATCGCGAAAAGATCATCGGGGTTTGCGCTGAGATAATTCATTGCTTCGCGTATTTTCTTTTCAAATGTGCTTTGCAGTTTCATCAGTGTTGCAGAGGCATAATGAGCAATTTCGGTGTCGGTAGATTTACGCGCACCGGACAGGAGCGGCACATTCTCAACACTGTTTTTACGGATAACCTGAAGTATCATCTCATGGCGTGTTGCCGCTTCGTTGACTACAAGCGATTCCTCAAAGGGAATAACGTTTACGCCGGTCATTCTGTCCTCGGCTATGTGTTTTGAGATTTCAGAAATTTCATAAGGCGTGTTGAGTTCGTAAGTTTTAATATTCTTCGGCTTCAATAACCACGCTATCAGAGCGTAAAAAAGACCGAAAACAGGCACTAAAATAACCACAGGCAACAAAGCAAGCGGTGTAGTGTTTTTGGAGGCTAAACCCTCAAAGATGGTGACTATAACCCAAGCTCCGACGGAAACCGCATAAATAATCGTGAAAATATCGAATAAATTCATGTTCTGTTAAATACCTTTACAGGATTTGCGGCGATACCCGCCGACCGCAATCTGTTTAATACAAAGCCGAGGTCTTGACCTACGGTATTTATAAGCTGAACACCGAGAATATTTTCCCTTTCGGAGACGATACCTATAGTGTCAGTCTCGCGCAGACTGTTCTCAAGGCGGCTTGAAATATCGTTTAAGTCTCTGTCGCCTGTTTTGATTTCAATGAGTGATAAGCCGATTTTCTCCGATTCGGAGAGCAGTATGTTCGCGTCGTATATTTTTTTGAAATCCTCTTCGCGGTGTACTCTCGTGCCTTCGATGTATTTAATATTTTCTTGTGCTTTTTCTTCTTTTACGGCTCGAACCAGTGCATCTTGAACGAGTCCGCACAGTACTGAAAAAATGTTTGAATAATAAAGGCTCAGCTGGTTGAGTTTAGCTTTCATAATGAAGATGAATGCAACAGGTTTGCCCTGACTCATAATCGGCGCGGCGTAGGACGGAAGTCCCTCAGCCAAACCGCTGTTATACCATACCTTACCGTTAAGCAAGGTGTCTTTTGCATCGGCAAGGTTGTCGATTTTTATGGATTTGTCAATCTCTTTCAGATTCTTTGATTTCATGGCAAGCCGTGCATAATAACCATTTGAAGCAACAGTGTATATAGCGATACTTTCGTTGTCGAGGATATCTTCTATAATTCCGATAGCTTCGGAGTAAACATACTCAAGCATCTGATTGTCAAGGCGGCGAACAGCGGAGAAAACTTTGCCGAAGCTGTCTTTATAGCCGAGAAGCTGATCTTTGTAGTTCTCTTTGTTAATGAGTGCTTCATTACAGATAGATGAGAGGTATTCATTGGTGTCGATAAGGTACGCTTTTTCGTCCTCATAAATGCGTTTCTCCTCATCGTGCCTATCTTTGGTGTAACCCAAAACGGCTCCGATGATGAGGTAGAGGGCAAACGGAACCCAATTTTCGGGGTTATAAAGGATTACGTCAAGACTGCCGTAATTCGGCGAGAAAAAGAGCGACACGCAAGCAAGCAGTGCGGAAAAAGTTCCGACAAAAGTACCGTAAAGCGAAGCTGTGACAACTACGAAAAGCATACGTATATCAATTATTCCGTAGTTGAGCGATGAATCGAATGCTCCGGCAAGTATCTGTGCTATGGCGGCTACAAAGGGATATTCAATGACCATGAAGTTGCGGTTGGTTATTTTTTCATACCACTTGGTACGGCACACTTTCTCTTTATATCCCAAAATCTGTGATACCATCATTTTGAAATCGTCGATGATATTGTGAAGTGCAACAAAACCATATTCACTGCGTCCGCAGGTTTCTTCAAGCGGCGGGATAACCGGCTCACCGTCGAACTTAACGTAAAGGTCGCTGAAAATACTTTTGAGTGCGTATTCAATCTCCGCCATCTCAAAACGATGCCCGGAGGTAACATTTATAATGCCGCCGTTTTCCGCAGCTGCTCCTACACCCTCTTCACAGATGTTATAAAGGAGTGCGGCTGCATCAATGTCACAGATGAAATCAGTCTCTGCGGAGGCAGTTCCGGGGAGAGTTACCTTGCCCTTTTCTTTAGCGTCAAAAACGGCACGGGTGAGCATTAGGTCTGTAGATGGTTTTGACGAAACAGTATAGATAAGGGGCAGCCGAACGGAAATAACAGGCATACCTTTTTCACGGTATGACTCCATTATTTTTTCCGCCGCTTTTAGTATGTGTTCAAAATCATTATTGTTTTCGGTCTCCCTGATGTTGAGATCCTCACCTGAATGAACAACTATAACATTGGAAACGGCAATGGTTTCTGCGTACTCAAGCACAGCGGAAAGTTCCTCAACGGAACCGGTTCGGTCACGCCGTAAAGTACGCTGTTCACCGCGCTTTAGGAAATAGATAATAGTGTCAGCTGAAAATGCAGACAATGCAATCTGAAAGTTTTTGTCATCCGGTGAGAAACCGAAGATCTTGAGTTTGCGGTGTTCACGTATTTCCCGAGGGAATTTCGGAATACGATCGGACAGCAGCGCAATACGATCGCGGCTGTCGGTATCTGTTTTCTTGAGGAAGCTTTCCGTAAATTCAGAAGCAATGGATTTAAGCGTTCCGCAGAGTAGAATCTTCATGATAAAGTTTTTCCTGTTATATAATAATAATAAGTTTAATTTTCGCTTTTATCGTTAAGTTTCGGACAGTTCAGTCACGGTTATTTCAGGCACTGTCGGTTCGGACGGTTCGGTCACGGGCAGTTGTGAAGTAAATGCACTGCCGTCAACAATACAGCTTGCCGAAACATCGGTTGTTTTGTCTTCATTCTGACGGTAAACGGTATTAATTATACACGGTGCTGTAATGCCGAGTTGTGACAGAGATATAATGTGAGAATTACTGTCGGGACTGGTAATAAAATTGCTCTTTCCGATTCGTGTCCATGTCCAGTCTCTTTGACTCGTCGTTCCGGCATAGGCGTAAAGCGTGTAGTTTTCAAGCATGAAGTCATAACCGGCGTTGTTGTCCGTCAGTGAAATGGCGTAACCGTTCTGATTGTTGCCGTCTGTATCAAAAAACACTTGCTGACGAGATTTTGTATTGATATTGTTTTGATTAATTACGATTGACGAGTTATCTTGAGATAATAATATACTGTATGAAGATGGAAGAACAGTGTTTGCAGGCGGGTGCGTTTCATCAACGGGATTTACTGCAAGTTCGTTGTTTTCCGGTTGTTTTGCATCTGTACCGGCGAAATGCGTATATTTTTCAGCAGTATCGGTGGATTTGTCGTCGTCGGCTCGGTATAGTGCCGTGATGCTAATATCTTTGCCAATACCTAAGGTAGACAGCGAAATAATGTAATCCGCACTGTTTTCATATTCAATCGCCGTAAATGATGTGTTGCGGAGCCAACTCCAATCATGGGAGCCGTCATCGCCGCCGTATCTGTAGAGCCTTGTTCCCTCAATCAGCCATTCGTAGCCTTTTTTTGTTTCGGTCGAATAATAGCCGGTGGATTCGTTGTTATCGGTATTGAGGAAAATCTGACGTTTACTGTTTAAATCAATGCCGTTAAGCGTAAGATAAAGATTAACGCCGTTGTCGGAGAATGACATAAACTTACCGTTATTCACAGTCTTCGGCTCAGTTTCGGTGAGTCCCGGGTCAGTCAGCGGGAAATCGACGGAGGATATGTTATAATAGCTGCTGCCGGAATTGTTGAGTGCGGCGGCTCTGCTCTTAGATATCTGTTCAAATTCCGAAACAACTATGCCCGTGGTTTCGGGTTTGCCGATAACTATACTGCCGATATTATTAATCCCTGCCGCTGCATCCCAAACACCTTCGGAAGCGAATCTGATATTGTAAAGAGGGTTGTTTTTAAGTGAAGAGTAGGATGAGGAAAGCCGCAGCGAAACAGTGTAATTCCCCGCAGGAGCATCAGACGGTATACTGAAATAGAAGTCTTTGGTTATTGTTCCGGCATCGTCATTCCAGAAACGCGGATCATCATCAATCTTTGCAGTATATGTTTGATTTCCGTTTGAAATGATTATTTCAAAATCCGTAGGACGCAAAAGATTTGCGAAGCCATCATTACTAAACTGTAAATTAAGGTGAAGGAAGTTCCCCTGCCACGTATTAGAGTTAAACCCTGCTTTATTTAATATAAATCTGTAACCGAGTTTTTTCTGAATATAAGTATAGGTATCTTCATTGCGGTAAGCAGTTGATTTCCACTGTGACATAACTTCATCGTTATAGGAACCGTTAATGGATTGAACATTCAAAAGGTCTAAAAGCTGAACAGCAGTGGTCGGTTCACAGTATTCAGACAGATGATTGGCTTCGCCGATAAGCGGCAGGAAACGCGTGCGGCTATTTGTCCAAGTGAGTTCCTGTTCACGGGTATAAGCCTTGTCGCTGTATGTCCCCATGTCGCTTGCCGATGAAAGCAATGCGTCATTATGATAACCCAGTCTTGAAACAAGCGATGAACCGAAAGCGTTCGCCGCCGTCACGGAAGCATTATCGGTAAGTCCGCGTATGAATACAGGACGCCGAAGCTGTAGCGGGACGGACGACGGGAGTGCCGAATAAAACGCTTTTACAACCTTCTCTTGTACATCAGCAGAGATATAGCCGGTTTTTGAATCCTCGTAGTATGAATTGTGCCATTCGCCGTAAGAACCGAGCATTCCCGGTTGAACAGCATAAAGGATATCGGCGTTTTTTGACAGAACCTTACAGATTTGATTTATATGTTCGAGTATGAGGTCTAAACTGTGAGGTTCGGGTTGTTTAACGCCGTCAGTGTCATATGTAGGTCGGAATGTAACTAAAAAACCGGCATTTCGCATTAAATCGAGATCGGATTGAAGATTTTCAAGAAAGCTGTCGGAAATCAAAGTTGATGTGAAATCATGCAGTTCCATCCGCATCAGAACCATAGTTATTTTTTCGGCTTTACGGCGGCTGACAGAACCGCTTGATATAGAGCCTACATCCATAATTTTGAAGTAACCCCGTGCGGTATCGCTGTAAACACCCTTATCCTCCGTGAAGGTAACGTTTCTCATATTTTCGCCTATAAGAGTATCGGGAACGGCGGCAAAAGCTTTAAAAAGCCCTCCTAAAATCGGAAGAATCATAATACATATAATCAAAAATACGGAAGCTTTTTTTGTTCTCATAAAAAGCTCATTCTGCTGTGAGACCAGCACAAAAATTTTATAAGGCTTTGACCTTTCAGTTTAAAAAAATATTCAGAAACGCACTCTGATCGGTTAAATATCACCGGATTTTAAATTTTTAATGAATCGGAAGCTGTCGCGGCACATATCGTCCGGAGTTTTTTCTGTTTTAAAGTGAAGATCGCGTTCGGCTTTGGATGAATTACAGTAAGATACAGCTACATCGCCGTCACGCCGAGGTGCAAATACATAAGGGATATCAACATTATTAACCTCTATAAAGGTGTTCACGATATCTAATACCGAATAGCCGATACCGGTACCGAGATTCCATACGTCGATCCCGCTTGTTCTCCGAATTCTTTCAATGGCGTTGAGGTGTCCGCGTGCAAGGTCAGATACATGGATATAATCACGGATACAGGTGCCGTCTTTGGTTGGGTAATCATTGCCGAAAATCGAAAGCTGCGGGAGTTTATTTACCGCTACACGTTGAATATACGGCATAAGGTTAGTCGGAATACCATTAGGATCGTCTCCTAAGAGCCCTGATTCATCCGCGCCTAAAGGATTAAAATAACGAAGCAGAGCAATCCCCCATTCCGGGTCTGATATACTTAAGTCACGGAGGATTTTTTCAATGAAGAGTTTAGTCGTACCATAGGGGTTGGTGGTTTCCATACCGATCGGCATATCCTCGGAGAAAGGCGGTTTGTTGCTGCCGTAAACGGTTGCGGATGATGAAAAAACAAACTTTTTAACATAAGCTTCTTTCATCACTTCAAGAAGCTTAATCGTACCGCCGATATTATTATCATAGTATTCAAGAGGGACTCCGATTGATTCACTGACAGCTTTCAGACCGGCGAAATGTATACAGGCTTCAATATCGTGTTTTATAAAGATTCTTTTTAATTCGGCTTTATCGCGAACATCAACTTTATAAAACGGAAACTCTTTACCTGAGATGGTTTTGATACGATCGACAACAGAGTATTCACTGTTACAGAGATTGTCAACAACAACGATATTCTCCCCTGCCGCGAGTAGTTTAACACAGGTTATGGACCCGATATATCCCGTTCCGCCGGTTATTAATACAGACATTTTAAGTACCATTCCCTCTAAAGATGAGCACAAAAAACTATGAAACGCAGCGTTGCTGCCGCAGCGTCGCTGCTTTGTACTTTCACGTTGAGTTTCAGTTTTTTACAATATACACTGCATTATGTACACTATATATCCTATTATAGCACCTTAAAATTTCTTTGTCAAGATGTTTGGTATGAGGTTTCAAAAAAAAAAAATCCCCATATTTTTACACTTATCTGTTTTAAGTATGAGGTTTTAATATATTATTCATATTTATTTGTGTAAAAACGTGGAATAGTTCATACTGTTTTCTTTATAATATTAGTAATCGGCGATTGACGTACTTTCTTAGTGAAAAGTATGAGGAATCCTTTAATATAGAATATAACAGTTGGTGAGGTTTTTCAAACTGCAAGGAAAGTATTGACAATCGACCGAAATAGTGCTATAATGTATTTCAATAAAGTATTTTTAAAAAGGAGTTACGATATGAAACACGTCTTCGTTCCGTTCCTCAAATCCCTGTTAAAAACACTGCTGCTTGCCGTTCCGCATTTGTGTCTTTACATAATTACCTTTTATTTTTTACTTGTAACAGCAGAAAAATTAAATTTACTTGTATATGAGGTCGTCGGAGCACCAATCCCTTCAAGGGTTTCAGTCAAAGGCGAAATCATAGAAATACTTATAATCCCGATTCTTTCAGCCGTTTTACTGTTTGCCTTTTCACTTTTTATCAGATTTTTATGCTCTAAAGATAATAAGGGGATATTCATAAAAACCTGTAGATTATTCAGAAATTTTTGTTTTCTCATTATCGCTATTTTATTTGTGTCTTGCTTCTTTGATGATTGGCTTCGTTATGAAATCAGAGATAACCCGGGATTATTCATTGCTTTTTTCCTGATAACGATTGTCATATCCTTAGTATCGCAGAATAAATTTTTCACAAAATCAAAGAGCAATGAAGCAAATCAAACAAAGTCAGTCTAAATTATACTATAAGTCAATAGCTACATCACTACAAATGAGAAAACGAAAATTACGAAAATAATAAGTAAAATAATCATAGTTGGTCTCCTAAAAAATTCAATGTTGTTCGTTTTGATAAACAGCATGACCCGCAAAGTCTTCATCAGTTCTTTGTCTTCGTGAAGATTTTGATTTCAGATTCCGCATATTCAGAAAGTCTAAAATCTCTTTGATATAGCAAATGTCTTCGTCTACATTTTTGCGTGATTCCGAAATAGGCATTTCTATAGAATGTGCAATTTCAAATCTGTCCTTTGTATTTCTTGTATTAAAGAAAATCTTATCGTCGAAAAATGCAAGATTAATATCATTTTTGATAGACTTTTTCATATTAAGTATATAGTCAATCATTGCCGGTGTAAGAATTCGGAGTGCATCTACTTCTGATTCGCATTTAACCGAAAAGAATTGGTTAAAACTCGGCGATTCGGTGATGACATTCCCGTGACCGCCGCCCGCCGTAATAAAAACCGGTGTATCAACGAAGTGGTCAAACTCCGCAATAATAAAATATCCCCAAAACACAGTATCTATTACTTGTTTTCTGCCGCCGTCAGAATCTGATTCATAATGCATTTCCTGAAGCTGAATATCACAATACTCAAAGTTCATGCCGTTATGTGAAGCGCGAAGATAATCGTTTGTAGCTATATAGTCAAACGTCGGGAAAATCCCGGATTCTTTTACAATTTCACGTGATAAGCCGTTTTGAGGTTCAAATGCATAAACCTTCTCGAAGCTTTCTTCAAAAATTGTCGGTAAAAACTGTAACTTATACATTGAGTTGTAGGGATTGAGAAATGACATATATATTTTTTGGTGTCTTCCGTGAAGAATTATAAAAACGATAAATGAAACTGTCAAAAGCCCGACTATAATCCAAGACGAGACGCTTACGTCTGCTGCACTGCCGTCCGCGCCGCCTGTGAGAACTATAGTCGCAACAATGAGTGCTAAAAATGACGCAAGTGCAATCCAAAAGAAAACGGATGCCTTTTTTTTATGCGGAACGCCGAGTCTTACGACTTCAAGCCGTGCCGCTTCAAGTTCGTCCGATGTTATGTATTTTTTTCCATTTTCCATAAAAAAAACCTCTTTTAATTTTTACAAAATCTCATTATCACCTTTAAGGCGATAATGAGATTTTTTGTTAACCGTTGTTAAAGATATGAAGCCGCTCTGACCTCTGACTTCTGAACTCTTACCTCTAACCTCTTACCTCTGTTTTAGTAGTCCGAAAGGTTCTGCAAAGAGTGAGGAACCCTCTGTACTCATTTCAAGCCCACATTCACCTTCGTATGATCCGTCGTCAAGAACAATATAGAAATTAGTAAAATCTTCATTAATTTCATATAAGCCATGGCAGTAGTAACTGTAAGATGTTGAAAAATCATCTGATGTTATTTTGTCAACAGAAAAAATGCCGTTCGAGTAGAATGTCAGCTGATAATCTTCATTTGAGAAAGACTCGTCGAGCAGAGCCGCAAGTTTGAGATATCGGTTAATCTCCGCACCGTCCAGATCGGGCTTTACATATACAGTGCGGTCGCCCCATGAATCGCTGTTGTAGATAGCTCCTTCCCCGGGCAGAACGTAGTAATCATTCCCCGAGAAGGAGTCTTCCGCTGTAAGTTCAATGACAAGCAGGGTTTCAGTGCCGTAACCGTTTATCATATTTTTCATAGCACGAAGCTCATAAGTTCCGGTACTTGTAGTACTGCCGAAGTTGTGGAAACGTTCAAATGTTCCGTCTTCATTAAGGGTAATATACTCGCCGTACAGTGCATCAGTTTGATTAACGCCCATATTCCACTTACCGTAGATAAAGCTTAAATCGACAGGTGAAAGCGGTTCGCCGATAAAAAATGCAACTTCATCGCTTTCATCAAAGAGTCCGCCGCTGTTGTAGTAAAGCGGTACTTCTCCGAAATCTTCAACGTCTAAAACGAGCGTACCGTCATCTTCATTATATGTTGAATACCCCGACATTAGGACATTGCCGAGTTCGTCATAAGAATTCCAAGAGCCGTCTTCGATAATCTCAAGGATAGATATTACAGCAATGCCTTCTCTCTCCTCCGGGCGGTAATACCAACCCGCGAAATCTTCTAAGCTTTCGGTAAATTCGGGATATTCAGATTCGGGTTCTGTTTCTTCAATTTCAACATACACTTCTTCTGCTTCAACATCATTTACGGTTGCAGCCGTAGTTTCAGCGGCTTTCGTTGTTTGCGCTGCTGTAGTTGTTCCTCTGTCGGGTGTTGTGACAGTTTCTTTTGAATCGCCGCAGGCAGTCAGCAGCATTGCCGCCGCTAATACCGATGCTATGAGTTTCATGATTGTTTTGTATTTCATAATTTAAATTCTCCTAAAAATTTGCAAATTAAGTTTATTGCGCTTATTCGGTATAATCCGATTCCAGAATGGCTTCGCCGCCCGCGCTGTAATCAACCGAAACGGTATACATTCTTTCATAATCACCAAAGGGTTCGCCGCCGATTAAGTCTGTACCTACATCATAAACGTAACACTCGTTCCCGTCTCTGCTGTCGAGATAATCTATGGATTCAAGCGAGATAAGAAGATACCTGTCGGACGGTATACTGTCTGCACTGTTAAGACCTGAACTTTTGAGCATATCGTACGTTGCTTTCGCGCCGTCAACCGCTGAAATTCCGTCACCATCAGCTACTAAACCATAAGTATTATAATAGTATACACGCGAACTGACTACTGGACACCCCCCGAAAAAGAGGACACACTAAGTAGTAGACACAGCGAAGAAATCATCTTCTTTTTGATCGGGAGTTTTGTAGTTATCAGCGGAATGAGGACGATTTTTGTTATAAA
>JAISHV010000055.1 GCA_031262495.1 Ruminococcus sp. | reverse complement strand
GCCGCCTGTAGGGCGGCAGAGAAACCGTTCAATACTAATCTCGGCGGCTTTGCCGCCCCGCCGCAAAGCGGCGGCATTAAAAACATTTTCAATGTTTTTAATGAGAGATTAGTATTATTACAAAATTTCTGCTAATTTTTCTATTCCGGCTATTATGAGGACTTTCCTTATTGTGCCTTTTGAACCCGAAATAACTATCTTGCCGCCTTGAGGTTCAAGTTTCCGATAACGCCCCATAATAAGCCCTATGCCGCTTGAATCCATAAATTCAACCGCCGAAAAATCAAGCATAAGAATCTGCGGCAGATGCCTGTCAATCGCGAAATCAATATCTTCGCGCAATGAAAAAGCCGAGGCGTGGTCTATATCGCCTGAAAGCGATGCTGTGAGGGTTACACCGTCGAAATCTATTATAACAGGATTATTTTTTATTTCAGTCATTTTTTTACTCCGCGATTTATTTAAGAATGAAAGGCTTTTTTAACAATAATTATACAATGCAGATTATAAAAAAAAGAACGAATTCAGTCGGAAAGTTAAAATAAATATTTTTAACAAAATGTTAATTATTGCTTAACAACTTTGTGCTATAATAAAATGATACTGGGATAATTGTAGGTAAAAAACTTAGATGTTTGAGAAACTTGAACAAACCGAAATAAAATACGATGAAACGGCGGCGAAGATAACAGCCCCCGACGTAATGTCAGACAACCGCGCTTACGCCGCGTTGATGAAAGAATATAAATCTTTAACGCCGCTTATTGAAAAATACCGCGAGTATAAAAAGGCCGTAAATTCACTCAAAGATGCCGAAGAGATGCTTTCCGATTCCGACCCTTTGATGAAAGAAATGGCAGAAGCGGAGATTGATGAGAACAAGGCACTTATAGAAACCCTCACCGAAGAACTCAAAATCCTGTTAATCCCCAAAGACCCCGACGACGACAGGAATGTAATTATAGAAATCCGAGGCGGGGCGGGCGGCGAGGAAGCGAATCTTTTTGCGAATTCGCTTTTTCGTATGTATACGATGTATGCTGAACAGCGCAGATGGAAGATTGATATTATAAATGCCAACCAGACGGAACTCGGCGGATATAAAGAGATTTCGTTTTTGGTTGAGGGCGCGGGAGCGTATGCCAGACTGAAATACGAAAGCGGCGTTCACCGTGTTCAGCGCGTGCCCGAAACCGAATCACAGGGGCGTATTCATACTTCAACGGTAACGGTTGCGGTTTTGCCTGAAGCGGATGATGTTGAGATTGACATTGACGAAAAGGAACTCAAGATTGACGTGTTTCGCGCATCGGGCGCGGGCGGTCAGCATATAAATAAAACCGAATCGGCGGTGAGGATTACGCATTTGCCGACGGGGATTGTGGTTGAGTGTCAGGACGAACGCAGTCAGCATAAAAACAAGGCGAAAGCCATGAAGGTTTTGAAATCAAAACTTTATGAAAAAGCCGCAAACGAACAGGCAAGCAAGATAGCCTCCGTCCGCAAAAGCCAAGTCGGCAGCGGCGACAGAAGCGAACGAATCCGCACATATAACTTCTCCGAAAGCCGCGTAACAGACCACCGCATAGGTATGACAGTATACCGCCTCGAATCGGTGTTAAATGGTGCATTGGATGAATTCATAGATGCCTTAGCGGCAGCGGCACAGGCGGAAAAATTAGCCGAAAATAATGATTGAACAAAACTATAATACTAACATCCTCCCCTGCAATGATGAAAACATAAAAATCGCCGCAAAACTCCTGAGTGACGGCGAAATAGTCGCTATCCCCACAGAAACCGTCTACGGACTTGCCGCCGATGCTACAAACCCCGAAGCTGTTGCAAAGATTTTTAAAGCCAAAGGCAGACCGCAGGATAATCCGCTCATAGTTCACATCAGCAGCCCGGACGAGATAGAACGCTATGCAACTGAAATCCCCGATTTAGCATACAAATTATTTGAAGAATTTTCACCGGGTCCGCTTACTATTATCTTAAAAAAACGCGAAATTATACCCCGCGTTACAAGCGGAGGACTGAATACTGTCGGTATAAGAATCCCCGATAATGAGTATATCAGACGTTTGATAAAGCTTTTGGGCAAACCGCTTGCCGCACCGTCGGCGAATATTTCGGGTTACCCCAGCCCTACAGAAGCTAATCACGTTAAAACAGACCTTGACGGGAAAATCCCGCTGATTTTAGACGGCGGCGTTTGCAGAGCAGGGCTTGAGTCAACTGTAATTACCATAAAAGACGAACAAGCGAGTATTTTGCGCCCGGGCGTAATCACAGCCGAAGACCTTTCGCGTTTTTGCGAAGTTGCCTATGACAAAGGCGTATTTGAGAGCATAACCCCCGAAAAGGCGCAAAGCCCGGGCATGAAATATAAACATTACGCGCCGAAATGTGAAATTACGCTTGTTAAAGGCACATTTGAACATTTCAAAAATTTTCTGAAACAAAACGGCGGTAAGGATTTTTTTGCCGCTGTCCCCGACGGCTTTGATACCGAATACCCTAATACAATTACCTACGAAGCCAACAACCTATTTTCACTGCTTCGGAAAGCCGATGACGACGGAATAAAAAAGATTTGGTTTTTTATTCCCGAGAGCGGCGTTGATGTTGCAGTATATAACCGCCTTGTCAGAGCGGCGGGTTTTAGGATTCTTGAAGTTTGAAATCATATATGCACTTTTTCTTTGATTGACAGGTTGATTATCAAAATATAGCGAGATGCAGTAAAAAATGTTTAGATTCAAAAAAAATATACGTTTATTCGGCTTGACAGGACAAAGCGGCGCGGGGAAAACTTCCGCCGCAAAGGTTTTTTCTGAAAAAGGTTTTGCGATAATCGACTGTGATAAACTTACTCGTGAGGTTTATAAAAGCGGTTCTGACTGTAATAAGGCAATAGCCGAAGCGTTCGGTGAGGAAATCCTTTTAGAGAACGGCGAGATTGACCGAAAGAAACTCGGCGGGATTGTCTTTTCCGATGAAAAACTGCTTGAAATCTTGAATACAACCGTTTACCCCTTTATCACAGCGGCTATTGAAGAAAAAATTAAAGAAATAACAAACAGCCTCATTATGCTTGATGCACCGACTTTATTTGAAAGCGGAACATATGAATATTGTGAGCGGATTACAGCCGTTGTCGCCGACCGCGAAATCCGCAAAGCGCGGATAATGGCGCGTGATAATGCCGATGAAATTTCAGTAGAGCGGCGTTTTGACAGTCAGAAAACCGAAGAATTTTTCAGAAATAACTGTGAGTATATTATTGAAAATAACACCGACGAAACAGAGCTTATTAAACAGACGGAAAGGATTGCGGATTTGATTATAAACGAGTTCGCGAAGCGGGGAGTTCAAAATGCATAGAAAGCAGGAATTAAATGCGTAAAAAACTGCTTTTTGTTGCGGTAATTTTAGCGGCGGGGGTGATACTGCTGTTATGGCAGTTGCCGCGCATTGACAGAGAATTTTTATACCCGAAAGAGTATACAGAATACGTAAAAAAATACAGCCGCGAATATGGTGTTGATGAAAATATTATTTATGCAATTATAAAAACCGAAAGCGGCTTTAACCCCGATGCCGAATCAGAAGCGGGCGCAAGAGGGCTTATGCAGCTGATGGAAGATGCCTTTGACTGGAGTGTCTACCGTATGGGCGGCGAGGAACACGCAGAATATTCGGATTTGTTTGACGCAGAATATAATATTAAATACGGGACATTTTTGTTTTCGCTTTTATATAAAGAATACGCTGATTACCCCACGGCGTTAGCGGCATATCATTCCGGCAGAGGGAATGTGAATAAATGGCTTATGGAAACGGCAAACAGCAGCAACGGACTTAAACTTGACAGGAATATCCCCTCAAGGGCGACAGCGCATTATGTCGATAAGGTTATGACGAGTTTTGATAAGTACGTTAAATTATACAATTGAAAAATGTTTATAGAGAGGAACAAAAATTATGGCAGAAAAATCAGAAGTAAAACTCTTACAGGAGAAGATTTGCAGTCAGCCCAAACACGCAGGACTTAAACTCACAGAGGAAGAAATTCAGAAAGCATTTGACTGGAATGAACATTATAAGGTGTTTTTGGATATTGCAAAAACCGAGCGCGAGGCTTGCCGCTTCGCCGTAAATAAGGCGAAAGAATTAGGCTTTACGGAGTTTAAACGCAATGATGAACTCAAACCCGGCGATAAGATTTATTATATAAATCGTGATAAAGCGGTTATTTTAGCCGTAATAGGCAAAGAACATTTAAATGCAGGTTTGAGGGTTTTAGCGGCGCATATAGATTGCCCGAGGATAGACTTAAAACAGCATCCTTTATATGAAGAACGCGAAATAGCATACTTTAAAACCCATTATTACGGCGGTATCCGCAAATATCAGTGGACGGCTATACCTCTTGCTTTGCATGGCATAATTGTAAAAGCGGACGGCGATATTGTTAACGTAAAAATCGGCGAGGACGACTCTGACCCTGTGTTTGTGATAAGCGATTTATTGCCGCATTTAGCGCAGGAGCAAAATAAGCGCACACTCGGTGAGGGCATAAAAGGCGAGGAACTCAACCTCATTATAGGTTCATTGCCGTTTAGAGATGATGAAATCAGCAATAAAGTTAAACTCGGGATTATGGACATTCTCTCTAAGAAATACGGTATTGTCGAAGACGACTTTATTTCGGCGGAACTTGAGATTGTACCGGCGTTTAAGGCGCGTGATATCGGGTTTGACCGTTCAATGATAGGGGCATACGGGCATGACGACAGGGTATGTGCTTATACGGCGTTGTCGGCTCTCCTTGAAACGAAAAATCCCGAAAAAACCTGTGTATGTATTCTTACCGATAAGGAAGAAACGGGCTCAGACGGTAATACAGGGCTTAAATCCGCGTATTTTCAGAATTTCATCTATGATATAGCCGAAATTTTAAATGCCAATCCGCGTGAAGTTATAACAAATTCAGAGTGTCTGTCTGCCGATGTAAATGCGGCATTTGACCCGACATTCCCCGATGTGGTTGAAAAAGGCAATGCCTCATATATCAATTACGGGCTTGTAATGACCAAATACACAGGCGCACGCGGCAAAGCGGGTACATCCGACTGCGGTGCTGAATTTGTCGGGAAAGTACGCAAAATCTTTGATGACAACAAGGTAATTTTCCAAACCGGGGAACTCGGCAAAGTAGACCTCGGCGGCGGCGGAACGGTTGCCGCGTATCTTGCGAATTTGGGTATGGATGTGTTGGATATCGGCGTTCCCGTGATTTCAATGCATTCGCCGTTCGAGCTTGTGGCAAAAACCGATGTTTATGAAACTTATAAAGGATTTAAAGCGTTTTTAGTTTAAAATTAATATGGAAGTTAAAATTACCCCTAAAAAACTTAGCGGAAAAATCACCGCTCCGCCCTCAAAATCTTTTGCGCACCGTGCTTTAATAGCTGCCGCTTTATGCAAAAGACAGACGACCGAAATCCGAAATGTCGCCCTTTCGGACGATATTTCGGCTACGATTAATTGTCTTGAAGCGATAGGCGCGAAAATCAAGATTATCGGAAAGACGGCGTTCGTTACGGGGATTACGGAAATCCCGAAAGAAGCGGTTTTAGATTGCCGTGAAAGCGGTTCGACTTTACGCTTTTTGATACCTGTCTGTGCGGCTTTGGGCATAAAGACAACGTTTAAAGGCGCGGGAAAACTCCCGTCGCGCCCTGTGAGTACATATGTCAGAGAACTTTCAAAAAAAGGCATTAACTTTTCTGATACACATTTACCGTTCACAATAAGTGGGCAGCTCAAATCCGGGCGATTTGATATCGAGGGGAATATTTCATCGCAGTATATATCGGGGCTGATGTTCGCACTGCCGCTCATAAAAGGCGAGTCAAAGATACATATTACCGGTAAATTTGAATCAGTTGATTATGTTGATATGACCGAGGATGTTTTAGCAGTTTTCGGTGTATTCTTTCATATTTATGACAATACTTATACTGTACGGCGGACTTCTTTTGAGTGTTTGGATGAATACTATGAAATTGAAGGCGACTGGTCAAACGCCGCGTTCTTTAAAACAGCCGAAGCTTTAGGCAATGACGTAAAAGTGAGCGGGTTGGACGAATATTCAATTCAAGGCGACGGTGATATTGCAGATTTTCTGACCGATTTATCGGAATGTGAGAAACTTTCGGAAAATGAAGATACAGAGGAATTAATTACGTCCGATTTCTCGGATATGCCTGATATAGTGCCTATATGTGCAGTAGCTGTTAGTGCTGTAGACACTAATCTTGAAAAATTTACATTCAAAAATGTTTCGCGGCTTACCCTTAAAGAATCAAACCGCCTAAAATCCACCGCCGATATGATTAATGCCTTAGGCGGGAAAGCGGATTTTGATGAGAATTCACTGACGGTTTACCATACCGGACTCACAGGCGGTAAGGTTGACGGCTGTAATGACCACAGAATAGTTATGTCGGCAGCGATTGCCGCGACGGTCTGTGAAAGCGAAGTAATTATAACCGACGCCGAAGCCGTGAAAAAGAGTTACCCCGATTTTTGGGATGTCTATAAAAAACTCGGGGGCAACATAGAGGTTAGAGATTAGAGATTAGATGTTAGATTATGAACGCCAGGATTTTAACTGAAATTCGGAAATGTTTGCAACGCACTGTAAAATCTAAAACTTGACAAAATGCTTAATTTTAACTGATAAACGAGAATATCAAAATCGCTACCAGACCTCCACCATGCTGCCACAGGGGGGTGGGGGAGGGGGGTGTCGGGGGTGAGGGGGTAGGGGGGCGGCGTATCACTACCGCCGCTATAGCCGCCCCCCTACCCCCTTACCCCTGACAAGTTCATGCAAACGTGACATTCACGACATTCATTCTGACATCGCAGAGTGACATTCAAACGGACATTCACAGACATTCATATTGACATTCATTTAACATCTAATCAATTTAAATACACTGCAATTTAAAAAATAAAAAAGGATCAAAAAATGTCCTCATTCTGGAACCACAATATCACACTATCTGTTTTCGGTGAATCACACGGTGCTTCAATCGGTGTAGTAATCGACAATCTGCCCGCAGGGGAATATATTGATACCGAAGCTTTGCGCACATTTATGGCGCGCAGAGCACCCGGGCGCGATAAAACCGCAACACCCCGCTTTGAAGCCGATCTCCCAAATATAGTTTCGGGTGTCAGCCGCGGTTATACCACAGGAACACCCTTAGCGGCTTTTATCGCTAATACCGACACCCATTCACAGGATTATTCAAACCTCTCAACACTTGCCCGTCCGGGTCACGCCGATTATACAGGAGCTTTACATTATAAAGGCTTTAATGATGTCAGAGGCGGCGGGCATTTTTCAGGGCGTTTGACGGCACCGCTTACCTTTGCGGGTGCTTTGTGCGGGCAAATTTTAGAGCGCAGAGCTATCTACACAGGCGCGCATATTCAGGAAATTCACGGTATACGCGACAAGGTGTTTAATCCTATAACAATTTCGCGTGATGAACTTAATAAACTCACGCACAAACACTTCCCCGTTATCGACAATAAAAAGGGTGACAAGATGATACTTGATATAGACAAAGCCCGCGAAGCGGCAGACAGTTTAGGCGGAGTTATTGAATGTGCGGTAATAAACGTTCCGGCAGGGATCGGCGAACCTATTTTTGAGGGGCTTGAAAATTCAATAGCACAGCTTGTTTTCGGTATTCCGGCGGTTAAAGGCTTAGAATTCGGTGCAGGATTTTCGGTATCGAAAATGCTCGGCAGTCAGAATAATGATGAATTCTATGTTGATGAACACGGATACGTAAAAACTTATACAAATAACCACGGCGGCATTTTAGGCGGCATTTCAAGCGGTATGCCCATTATATTCAGAGCGGCGATTAAACCTACACCGTCAATAGGGCGCGAACAACAAACCGTTGATATGAAAAATTTAACGAATGAGAAACTTACGGTAAAAGGACGTCACGACCCCTGTATAGTCCCCAGAGCAGTACCTGTAGTTGAGGCGGCTGCAAATATAGCCGTACTTTCGCATATGCTTCTTTATCCGAATTTTAAATGAAGCTATTGAGGGCATTTTTATGATGGCATCAATCCACCCCAAAAAAGAATCCGAAACTGAAGCCGAAATTGAACTTAAAACCGCCGTAAAATATGATGACGGTGAAATCTATCCGAATGTTAAGGTTGTCCAGAGCGGCGACACTGCTGAACACAAGCCCAAGCACAGCCTTTCACAAAAGAAGCAGTGGAGAGTTTCGGTTATACCATTCAGCGAACAGGCAAAAAGCAAGCTTGCCGAACCCGCAAAAAATGCCGGTTCAGCAGAAAACCCCTCTGAACCCAAACTCCGTGATTATGATGACGTAGAAGGTATTCGCCGCGAAAATAAAATATACCGCGAAATCACCGCACGCGCTATTTTTAAGACAAAAATGATGTTTTATTTAATGATAGCTATGCTTGTTTCGGGGATAATTTACGGATACACACAATTTGTTGCTTTGAATCTGAATCTCATTGAGGGTGGTTTTACTGCTGAGCTTAACAGTCATATTGCCGATGCGGCGATAGAGTACAGCAATGCAATCGGTGATCTGAATTTTGAATTTTCATTTTTTATGACGGTAATAAGCGGTATTGCTGTTTTTGCATACTTATTCGGCAATACAAAGGTTCATAAATGGCTCAAGTGGTTATACCTTGCAATGGTTCTACTCGGGATTGTTTCAATCGTTTTAGATATTCACAGTTTAGTTTCAAATTTCTTTATGATAGGCTATGGCGGACTGGGGTATTTCGCAGAAATTTATATTAAAAATGCATATGCAAAACTTGAAGAAATGTCCCATATCGAGGGTTATCCGAATTTTGAGGAACTCTTTGACAAAACTCACTATATAAAACATACAAAAGCAAGTTATACCGAATACAGTGCGAAACTTGAAGAAAAGAAAAAGCGCGACTCCGAGATTGCCGAAAGGGTAAAACAGAATCTCAAAGAAGAACCCGAAGCCGCCGAAACGTATATTCCGGGGGTGATTGTCCCGATTGAAGTACCGAAAGTAATCGGCGATTATGAATTGCCCGAAGTCCCGAAACGCTCAACGCCGTCGGATATTCATGATTTATTATTCTAAGCGGCATGGCAACCGCGCTGTTATACTAATATGCATTTAAAGAATTGATTAAATTTTTCCGAAACAACGGGCGACCGAGGGCGGTCGCCCCTACAGACCAAAATTATTTTGAATACAAATTGTAGGGGCGGGCGCCCTCGCCCGCCCGCACATCATTTCATTTTTTTATTGTATATTAGTATTAATTTGCGGTAGCGGGCGGATTTCGGTGGTAAACGGGAGGATTGCCATCCGCCCCTACAGGGAAAATACCATTGTAGGGGGCGATGGCAATCGCCCCGCAAACAACAATATCTGTATTCTGTTAAGGAAAAATATGTATTACGAATTAAGTTTTGTTGATGAAATTCAGGACACTAACGAAGTCAAAATTGCGCTTTGTTTTGTTTTGAGTAAATCAGAACGTCTGCTCACCGAAAAACAACTCTACCGCGTGGTGTTTGAGAGTGATTCGGTGAACTGGTTTTTATACACCGAAGGGCTAAAACAGCTTTTAGACCACGGTACTATTTCATTGCGCGAAAACCCCAAAGGCGACCCGTATGTTATATTAGAAGAAAAAGGCAAACAAGCTGCAATTCAGCTTAAAGAATCCGTTTCGCCGCGTTTTCGCAAAAGGCTTTTGTGGGCATTATACTTTGTCTGGGGTGAGATAGCAAGCGAAGAATCCGTAAAAACAAATATAAAGCCTGCCGCCGACGGCACATATTATACCGAAGCGATTGTAACAGACGGAGTTTTAGACTTAATGAAGATGTCATTTTACGCACCTGACTATGAACAGTCTTTGATGCTTGAAGAAAAAATTAAAGCCGACCCGATAGCCTTTTATCAAAAAGTTTTGGTTTACCTCCTCCACGGAAAGCGTAAAGAAGTCGTTATAACGGACGAGATTATTTGAAAATCTCCTTAACAGTCATTAAATTTTAATTACACTTATCATTGCTAAAATCTCTATTTATCCGAAGAATCAGGAAAAATTTATGAAAAGCCGTACTCAACGAAAACTCAGACTCTATATTCTCATAATAATAACGTATTTATTCTTCTTGTTGGGTATATTCATAACTGATTCTCTGAATTTAGCTACACCTAACCGTATTAATTTAACAGAAAACGCCCGCGTCTTTTTAACAAGAGGCGAACTTACCATTGATGATATAAAAATCCAACCCGAAGCCGATCCTGATGTGTGGAAAGAACTCACAAACAACGGCAGCATAGATGCGTCGTGGAGTATTTATAAATCAGGTCTTGTTGATGATGATAAACAGCCGTTTTTATCGCTTTCGGATCGTCCCGCTGAATATTTTACATATTTAATTCGTTTTAATTTGTCTCAAAGTAAATTCTATTCTATACAAAGCACCCCGGAGAGTTTCGTGATTTATTTTCCGTCAATCTCCGATAACCGCCGAATAATACTCAACGGACGCACGGTTCACGAAGATATAGACGTAAATGAAGACGGTGAAATTACCGCTCATCATAATGATACAGGGTTTATATTACCGTTTGAAAAACTAAATCTCAATCACGGTGAAAATAATATCATAATAAATGTTTTGGTTTCGCCGAATTACGCCGATTCGGGACTTTATGTTAAGGGCGACTATATTATTGATGAAGAGCGCGTAATCAGAAACGAAAATACGGATATATTCTACGTAATGCTCGCCGGTATCGCTGTATTCATGGCGTTTTATAATTTCCTCATTTACGCAAACAGCAGCGAAGAAAAATTTTATCTGTTCTTTGGAATAGTAGGATTTTTATTTGCTTTTTATATTATCTCGAATTTACCCTACGCACATATGTTCTTTGAAAACAGCCGGATACCCAATTTGACGGAGTATATTTCATTACTGCTGATGCCGGTGTTTGTGCTTCTGTTTACGAGTTCTATTCTCGGGAAGAAAATACCGATACCTATGCGCGCGGTTATGGGAGCGGAAATTGCACTGTGTGCGGCGATGCCTCTTGTCGGGCAGCAGTGTACACTTGACTTGCTGATTATCGGTGAAATTTTGGTTATAGTTTCGCTTATTTATACATTTGCTATCGGTGTAAAATTCGTAGTTGATGCTCATTGTAAAAAGAATACCAAACATAATAAAACCGAAAGCGTTTTCAGAGAAAATTTTGTCGAAACGGTTCTTGTGAATACGGTGATAGGAGTATTCTTAGCCGGGCTTATGGCTGTAGTAGGCGTTATTCAGTCGAATATACTCGGCTCAAATGAAAACGGTGTTATTATCGGTTTGTTTGTTTTTGTACTCAGTATCACATTCTCACTCATTGATGATGTAATTCAAACCAAACAGCTGGCATTTGAACAGAATGAAGACCTCAATGCAGTCGTTGAAAAACGCACCGTGGAACTGCGTCATCAAACAATCAAAGCACTTGCCGCAAACGAATCAAAATCACGCTTTTTATCTGCCGTATCAAGCGAAATAAAAAACCCGATGAATGCGATAATCGGTATTTCGGAAATCAAAATGAAAGACAAGTCTTCAAACGAAGAAGACCGTGATGCTTTTTCGCGAATTAATTCAAGCGGCGTTGACCTTCTTTTGCTTATGGATAATATCTTAGATTATTCAGACGCGGACAGCGGGAAAATGACGTTCAAAGAAGAAACATACGATATCGCAGAGCTTATTTTCCGTCTCACCGTTGCGGCGAAATCCCGTATCAGCGGGCGTGATATTGAGCTTTTATATGATTTAGATGCGGCACTGCCGCGATTCATTACGGGCGATATCCGCCGCACCAAACAAGCGTTGGCATATCTTATTTCAAACGCCGTTGATTCGATTGACAAGGGACGTGTGGCTATTACGATTATGTATGAACCCTCAGATAAAAATCCGTCGATTGTGTTTTTTATAGCGTGTTCGGGTTCTGATGATGAGAACAGAGATAAAAAGTCTGCCGACAGCCTTGATGATGAACTTCAGCTTGATAAAGAGTTAGCTGAACGTATCATAATTTTAATGGGCGGGGAGATAGTTTTTGACAGAACAGATATCGGCGATGTGGTTTCGGTACGTATAAATCCCCATACAGAGCAGGGGGGCGAACTTTTAGGGCGGGAACTCCGCAATAAACTCTCAACGTTTAGATATATTCCCGAAGATAGTTACACAGAACCTGTAATAAGAGAAATTCCGCGAACTAAGATACTGATTGTTGATGACGACGAGAACAGCCGTTATGTTTTAACCGGATTCTTGCGGCAGCTTAAAGCCGATACATCAGAAGTCCCTGACGGATTTAATGCCGTAGCATTTTTACGCAGCGGATATTCATATGATTTGATTTTCCTTGACGAACGTATGCCAAAAATGGGCGGTATCGAAACAGCAAAGATTATACGCTCACTGGGGTATACAGGGAAAATAGTACTCCTCACCTCCAATGATTTTACCGGCAAAGAAGAAAAATTAGCGGCACTGGGCTTTTGTGACAACTTGATGAAGCCTATAACAATGAAGAAATTATCGGCAATCATCAATAAATGTTTTTGGGGCGGTTAAAATTTTATATAAAAAAAACGATATACCGAGAAATTTTCGGTATATCGTTTTGCTTTACGCTCTTTACGTCAAAGCGATACACACCGCTAAACAGAGCAAGATTTTATTAAATATGTATGTATCGCTTTGTTCGGGTTTATTTGCATCCGCAATCGTCAACGGGTTTTTCACAGCAGGGTCCGAAGGGGGATTCTGCCGAGGGTTGGGGGAAGAACTGTTCTGTCGGAAACTCGATTTTATCGAAAACTTCACAGGGAGCTTCTGCCGCCGAAGTAGCGGTGATGGAACAATCCTTGCAGGGAATACAATAGTCGTATGCCGGAACAATTATCGAAACGGGACGTGAAAGCGAGATAATCGAGAAAAGCCCAAGCGAAACAACACGTATTCTCTTATAGGGTTTAACGGGTTTGCAGTCGTTGTTGCAGCCGTTATTGCAGCCGCTGTTGCAGCCCGTATTGCAACCACAGCCGCTGTTGCATCCCGTGTTACAGCCGCCGCAACCGCATCCGCAGCCGCAGCTGCAAGGTACATATTCGGGCTGGCAAACGCCGTTTGCGGGAGCATTCGCGGGAACGCAGATGAATTTTGCTTCAAGTGTTACAGGGTCAACGACATTGAGCGAAGCTTTAGGAGCTGACGGAACAGTTAAACCGCACGTGCAGGCACGTTCACAGTGTTCCATATAGCCGCCGGGGCATCCTACGTCGGTTGTCGTAACTTTCGTATCCGTTGAGGCGAATACTCTTGAATTACCTTCAGCACCATAGAGGATAACTCTCTTACTCCAAAGAGCAGTACCGCAGAGTGTAGTTCCGCAAGACTGATTCGAGCAAGCTTGAGTTTGGTTATAAGCTTCAACTATGATTTTGAATTTGTAGGTAATGTCAACGCTGTAGTAACCTGATTTAAAGGGAATAGGGTCAACGCTTATGCAAACATCTTCTACCTCTGTACAGCGGCTGCGGGCGATAGTTAAATCGTCGGTAATCTCTCCCGAGCAGTGGCTGAGCGTTACAGGCAGTTCGTAAATGCAATCTCTGTCGCTGCAACTGTCAAAGACTCTCTGAACTTCTACGCAAACTGCTTCTTTAAAGCAGTTGTATTTTTCATTCATATATGTATCCTCCTGTGTAGATATTAAAGTTTAAAACTTCAATATATACTATGCTTAGCCGAAAAAATGGTTACTTACGGGAAATTCAACTTACCGTTAAAAAACCAGTTTCGTGAGAACCTCTTATAAGCATATGCTGGAGGAAGTCAGATTATTATTTTATTGCTTTTACTATAGATGCGGCGAAATCTTTGACATACGGCACGCACTGTGTGCCGTATTCGGCGCAAATTTTAACTATAGCAGAGCCGATTATTACGCCGTCGGCGAATTCACACGCTGATTTTGCCTGTTCGGGGTTTGATATGCCGAAGCCTACGGCACAGGGGATATCAGAGTAAATTTTTGCGGTTTCAATCATTTCACGGACGTAATTCCCGAAATCGGAGCGAATACCTGTTACGCCCAGAGATGAAACACAGTATAAAAACCCTTCTGCATTTTTTGCAATCTTTTCAATGCGTTTTTTTGATGTCGGGGCAATTAAAGAGATGAGTTCCAAGCCGTTTTCATTTGCGATAAGACGCAGTTCGCCGCTCTCTTCATACGGTAAATCAGGGACAATAAGCCCGTTTATACCCGCATCAAAAGCGTTTTTACAGAATTTTTCCGCGCCGTAACCGAAAACAGGGTTATAATAAGTCATAAACAACAGCGGGAGTTTCACTGTTTCGCGTACACGTTTAATCATGGTGAAGAGCTTATCAACACTGAAACCGTTTTTCAGTGCGCGTTCATCAGCCGCTTCAATAACAGGACCTTCTGCAACAGGGTCTGAAAAGGGTATGCCTATTTCGATTATGTCAGCTCCCGCTTCGGCTAAGGTATGAATAAGCTTTTCGGTTGTGGGTATATCAGGGTCACCGCCTGTTATAAACGGAATGAACGCTTTTTTGCCGATAAAAGCATCAGAAATCTTACTCATATAGCTTTAACCCCCTGTATCGTGCAATAGCCGCAACGTCCTTGTCGCCTCTGCCCGACAGCGTAATTACAACAATTTTATCGTTTGAGAGTGTTTTTGCGTATTTCATGGCGTATGCTACGGCGTGAGCTGATTCAATCGCGGGGATAATCCCCTCTGTGCGTGAGAGATACTCAAAGGCATCAACTGCTTCATCGTCTGTAACAGGTACGTATTCAGCGCGGTTTATTTCGTGAAGATGTGCGTGTTCGGGACCGATACCCGGGTAGTCAAGCCCTGCCGAAATTGAATAAACAGGCGCAATTTGTCCGTATTCATCTTGGCAAAAAAGCGACTTCATACCGTGAAAGACCCCTGTCCGTCCGTTTGTAACAGTAGCCGCATTTTCGGGTGTATTAACGCCTTTCCCGGCGGCTTCACAGCCAATAAGTTTAACGGTTGTGTCTTCAATAAATTCATAAAATGAGCCTATGGCGTTTGAACCGCCGCCTACACAGGCTATTACGGCATCGGGGAGTTTTCCCTCCGCTTTAATTAACTGTTCTTTTATTTCGCGCCCGATTACAGCCTGAAAATCACGTACTACAGTCGGGAACGGGTGAGGTCCCATCACAGAGCCTATCAGATAATGCGTATCATCCATGCGCGAAGCCCATTCGCGCAGAGCCGCATTGACGGCATCTTTAAGGGTAGCTGTCCCCGAGACAACTGTGTTTACTTTTGCGCCTAAGAGTTCCATGCGGTAGACATTCAGAGCCTGACGTTCGGTATCTTCGCGCCCCATGAAGATTTCACATTCCAAACCGAGGAGGGCGGCGGCGGTCGCGGAAGCTACACCGTGTTGTCCCGCGCCTGTTTCGGCTATGATGCGGGTTTTGCCCATTTTTTTGGCAAGGAGGGCTTGCCCCAAGACATTATTTATCTTGTGAGAGCCTGTGTGGTTGAGGTCTTCGCGCTTTAAGTAAATCTTTGCGCCGCCGAGGTCTTGTGACATCTTTTTCGCGTAATAAAGTATAGACGGTCTGCCCGCATAATTTTTTAAGAGAAAGTCTAATTCGTTTTTAAATTCAGTATCATTTTTATGAAGCTCGTAAGCATTATCCAGTTCAATAACCGCCGACATCAAAGTTTCGGGGATATATTGCCCGCCGTAAATTCCGAATCTCAAAGGCATTTTTTTATTATCTCCTTTATTAAAGTAATTTTTTTTATGTCTTTATCGCCGTCCGTTTCAACGCCGCTTGAAATATCAATGCCGCAGGGATTTAGTCGGCGCGTTTGAATAAGTGCTTCCGCAATGTTTTCAGGTGTAAGTCCCCCCGCTAAAAACCACGGCTTTCCGGCGGGATTTATTGTGCTTCGGTCGAATATTTCACCGCTGCCCGGGTTTTTGCTGTCAAAAAGCAAGAAGTCGCTGTTGCGGTGAATTACGGCGGCGGTGTTTTCTTTTATCGCCTGAATGATTGGTACGCCGGTAATTTTTTTAAGTCTGCTCAAAAAATCGAAATTTTCTTCACCGTGAAGCTGAACCACCGAAATAATCCCGCTTTCGACAAGCAAAGCAATTTCATCTACGGGCGCATTGACAAACACGCCGACTGTAACTATTTTTTTGTCTATCTGTTCGCGCAATATCTTCGCCGTTTCAAAATCCACTTTGCGCCTTGATGGCGCGAATACGAACCCCGCATAGTCGGGTTGTGTCAGGTTTACGGCGTTGACGTCAGTATCATTTTTAATACCGCAGATTTTGAGCTTTAGATGTTTCATTTTTCATTTCCCTTAATAAGTTTATACGGTCTGAGGATTTCATGAGCGACTCGCCGACTAAAACAGCATCCGCGCCGCTTTCATAAGCCGCCTTTGCATCATCAACGGACTGAATGCCGCTTTCTGATACAAATAAAATTTCGTCAGGAACAAGTTTTCTGAGACTGCGCGCATTATCGGTATCTACGCTGAAATCTTTGAGGTTGCGGTTGTTTACACCGATAATCTTTGCGCCGATTTTTAAAGCTGTGTGAATTTCATCTTCATCATGGGCTTCAACCAAAGCTGATAAGCCTATTTCATCACAAATTTTGTGAAAACGCTTAAGTTCATCTTCTGACAAGATACTGCAAATCAGCAAAACCGCCTTAGCCCCTAAGGTATGCGCTTCGTAAATCTGATACTCGTCTACGATGAAATCTTTGCGCAGACAGGGGAGTTTTACAGCCGCCGAAATTTCACGTAAAATCTCGTCAGAGCCTAAAAAACGTGTCGGCTCTGTCAATACCGAAATAGCATCCGCACCGCCTTTTTCATAGTCAAAAGCAATATCCATATACGGAAATTCTTCGCTTATAATGCCTTTTGAGGGCGAAGCCTTTTTCACTTCACAGATAAAGCTCAAACCGGGCTTTTTCAGAGCCGCCGCAAAAGGGAAGTCGCAGACAGGGGTTATTTTTTGTTGAAGCGCGGGCAATGGGGTTATACGCTTTTTTTTGTCGGTTATTTCACGTGCGGAGTCGGCGAGAGTTTTAAGGATGTTCATATTTCTATTCCACGTTCTTGTTAGTCTTAACGATAAAATCATTCAGTTGCTTTTCGGCTTTGCCTGAGCTAATAATTTCACGGGCAAGTTCCACGCCGTCTTTTATTGAGAGTTCGGGTTTTGCGATGTGGATTGCCGCGCCTGAATTTAATAAAACAGCATTGAGTTTTGGTCCTGTGTCAGCGCCCGATAGGATTTTTCGTGTAATTTCAGCGTTCTGGGCGGGTGTGCCGCCGACTAAATCCGCTTTGTCACAGCGTATTAAGCCGAAATCTTCGGGTTTGATTACTGATGATTTTATAAAACCGTCGCGGACTTCACAGATTGTAGTTTCGTCAGAGGCGGTAATTTCATCTAAGCCGTCATGCCCGTGAACCACTAACGCGGATTTTACGCCTAAATTACATAAAACTTTCGCGAGCGGTTCAACTAATTCAGGCGAATATACACCGAGGAGCTCCATATTCGCGCCTGCCGGATTCACGAGGGGACCTAATATGTTGAAGATAGTGCGGATGCCGAGTTCACGGCGCACAGGGGCAACATATTTCATCGCTATGTGGTAGTTTTGAGCGTATAAAAAGCATAGATTCATATCGCGGAGCAGTTCAAGACTGCGTTCGGGCGAAACCCCTATATCAGCCCCCAACGCCTCTAAAACGTCCGCCGCACCTGATTTTGAAGAAGCCGCACGGTTTCCGTGCTTCGCGACAGGGATGCCCGCCGCAGAGATTACCATTGAAGACGTGGTGGAGATATTGAATGTATTAGCCCTGTCGCCGCCTGTGCCGACTATTTCGAGCACATTCATAAAATGAAGCAGTCTTACGCAGTGTTTTCTCATACCCGAAGCGGAAGCGGTAATTTCTTCAATGGTTTCGCCTTTGACGCTCATCGCCGTTAGGTATGCTGCCATCTGAATGTCTGTCGCTTTCCCTGTCATAATTTCATCCATAACCGTTTCGGCTGTTTCAAAACTGAGGTTTTGTTTGTTAGCCGCCTGAATGATTGCCTGTTTAATTGTTGTTTCCTGATTCATTGGTTGCCTCCCATTAAAAAATTACTGATTATTTGTTTGCCGTTTGATGTGAGAATTGATTCGGGGTGAAATTGTACCCCAAAAACGCGTTTGCTTGTTATTTCGATCGCCATAATTTCACCGTCGTCGGTTTTCGCGGTAATTTGAATGTCCGCAGGTAAATTTTCACTTGTTACCGCTAAAGAATGATACCGCGCCGCTTTTATTTTTCGGGGTAATCCCCGAAACAATGCACAATTTTCGTTTACCGTAATTTCCGATTGTTTGCCGTGCATTAAGAGCTTCGCATAAGTAACCGTTCCGCCGAATACTTCTCCGATTGCCTGATGCCCTAAACATACCCCTAAAATCGGGATTTTGCCCGCGAAACTTCTTATTACATCTTCGCAAATCCCTGCATCGGAGGGTTTCCCCGGTCCGGGGGAAATTATAATGTGCGAGGGTTTTAGAGTTTCTATTTCACCGAGTGAAATTTTATCATTGCGCACAATTTTTATATCGGGGTTCACAGAACCGATAAGCTGATAGAGGTTGTATGAAAAACTGTCATAATTATCAATCAGTAAAATCATCTTGAAGCCTCCTCTATAGCGTTTATAACCGCTTGCGCTTTGTTTTTACATTCAATCCATTCGTTTTCGGGCACACTGTCAAAAACAATACCCGCGCCTGAACGTACGTAAACAGTGTTGCGTTTTTTATATGCAAGCCGAATAGCTATACAAACATCCATATCGCCGCTGAATGAAATATACCCGATTGCACCGCCGTAAATACCACGTGGGCATTGTTTGCGTTCGGCTGTAAGCTTTTCGCCCTCAAGTTCTGAAATTATCTCACAAGCCCTGATTTTCGGCGCGCCTGAGAGTGTACCCGCCGGTAATAATGCTTCGATAGCATTAGCCGCCGATAACCCTTTTTTAATCCGCCCCGTAACCTTGCTGCCGATATGCATAACGTGAGAAAACCGGATAATTTTCTTATATTCGGGGACTTCTACAGAGCCGAGTTCCGAAATTTTCCCGATATCATTGCGCCCGAGGTCAACGAGCATATTGTGTTCTGATAGTTCTTTTTCGTCTGAAAGCAAGTCTTTTTCGAGCTGGAAGTCTTCTTCGGGGGTTGCGCCGCGCTTTCGTGTTCCGGCGAGCGGATAGGTCGAGAGAATATCGCCGTTTAAGCTGACAAGGGTTTCGGGGGCAGAACCCGCTATCTCTATATTGTCAGATGAAAAGTAAAGCATATAGGGTGAGGGGTTTTTGCGCTTTAAGATTTCATAGGTTTCAAACAGACTGCCCTCACACTCGGCTGTAAAGCGATTTGATAATACAACCTGAAATATATCGCCCTCTTTGATGTAGCGTTTAGCGCGCTTTACGGCTTCGCAGTACTCTGATTTGGTTTGAGACGGTGTAAATTCGGATTTTACGCAAAGTTTTGGCATTACAGTTTTTCCGCCGGTTTTGATTATGCGCTCGAGTTCTGTTATATCCGAAATGCTTTTGTTGTAGTTTTCCTCTAATGCATCGGTTTTTGCGTTTGAAATAATAATAATTTCGTCTGTCACATTATCAAAGGCAATAAGCTTTAAAAAGAGCATCAGGTCTAAATCATTGAAATTCTCTTCTGAATCCGGAAAATGCAGTGAGCTTTCTGAATATTTAATGTAGTCAAAGGAGAAAAATCCCGCGAGCCCTCCTGTGAACGGCGGTAAATCATCAATGCGCGGCGAACGGTAACCGCTCAGGATTTCATTTATCCGCCCGGTCGGGTTATTTTCAATAGTTTGACTGCTGATGTCGGATTTCACGGTGAAGACGGCGTTTTTGCAGGTGATTTCTGCGGTCGGATTAAATCCTATGAACGTGTAACGTCCGTTTCCGCTTGCGTTGTCCGTACTTTCTAAGATGAAACAGTGTTTTGAGAGGTTTTTCAGTTTCAAAAAGACATCTTCGGCGGTGAGGTTGCCCCTCGGGATTTTAGTGTAGATGGGGACGATATCGTAACCGACAGCTAATTTTTTTACTTGTTTAAAATCAATCATAATACTATTTTCCCTTATAAAAATCAAAAAATCCGTCCAAGAGCTTTAGAAAAAAGCTCAAGGACGGATATTATAATACCCGCGGTACCACCTTGATTTGAGTATAATTATTTTATACTCACACTCGGCGAGGTACAAACATACCTCCGGTAACTGACGTATACCTGCACGTTGCACTATACTAAAGCGGAGATTATCAGTCGCCGTGCCACACGCTTACCATCGGCAACTTGTGTAACAAGCCAACTTGCAAAAATCTCCAACCCTTTCGGTGCACCCTCGGCGGCCCATTTGACAATCCGCATTTCAAACCCGGCTCTCAGCTGCCCGGACTCTCTGTACTGCGCGTAACTGCCGTTACTCCCGCTTCAACGGTTTATATCTGATATTATATTGTAAAATGGGGGAAAAGTCAATGAACAAATTGTTAACTTTTTCACAAGGGGTTATGAAAAATATTTATGCCCTATATAACAAGTCGTGCGCCGCATTCCGCACAGAATTTCGCTGTCGCACTGGTAATTTTTGCCCCACATTCTGAACAGAATTTGGGTTTGGGTTCTTTGTGTTCGGCTGATGTGACTGTCGGCGTTGCTGTTGTTGTAGGTATTACAGTCACGGAAATAGGCGAAACAGGCACGGAAATGGGTGAAACAGGCACGGAGACGTCTTCAAGCTTTTTGCCGTTCGGTTTTTTAACTTTGACGGGTTCAACACGGCTTATTGAGTTATCAAGGTCAGCGGTGAGGGCTGCCAGTTCAGCACCTATATCGTCAAGCTCACGTTTAACGTTGTGTTCCGTTTTTACTGTTTCAGCCTTTTCTGCCGCTTCCGCTTTTACGTCTTCGTCATGTTTGCCCTGTTCTGACGGAGCGGATTCTGACGGTGCAGGTTCTGACGGAGCAGGTTCTGACGGCGCAGGTTCTGTCGGAGCCGGTTCTGACGGGGCGGGTTCTGTCTGGACGGGTTCTGACTGGGCACTTGAATTTTTTGAAATTTTTGAGCCCGGTATTTCAATGGATTCAATGGCTCTTTGTTTTGCTATTTCGGCGAATTCGGCAAGTTCGGCGACAGCCTTAGCGGCTTGAGCGTATGCCGGTTCGGAATCGGATTTTTGTTCCGCTCTATTTTGCTCGTGGTTTGATTTCGGGCTGAGTGACGGTATCGGTTCGCTGAAATCTGTGTTTTCGGCGGATTCCGCGTTATCAAGTTTGGAGCGGATTTTTGCTGTTGCCGCTCCGGGGATACTCTCAAACGGATCGGGCTGTTTAGCGGAATTAGCTTCAATTTGTTTTAAGCGTTCAACCGAGTGTTTGTCTTTGATAATAACAATAATTTCGGTTAAGATTTTCGCGATTGCATCAAGATTTTTCTTATCAAAACCATTCGGAACATCGAATGTTTCGGTTTTCGTTCGGCACTGCATTGAAGCCGAGAGCAGGGTTTTTTTCACCTTGATTTCTTCGATATCGTCAATCTTCGTGCGGCTTATTGTGCCTGATTTAGTACGGCAGTAGAGGTAATCGGTAGTGAGGAGCGACGCTTCATCGGAGTTTTGAACATCAGTAACAGCAAGTGCCTGTTCATAACGCCCGATAGAAGCATAAGTATCAGCGGCGATATCAACTTTATTCGGGAAGAGCGCGTTGCCCGGAATACAAAGCATAGCCGGTGTTACGGCGAAATCTCTCATGGATTCCTGCATAACCGCAACGTATTTTTGCGCTTCTTCTTCACGCAGTTTAATTATGTGCGCTTCAAGTTTGTCAATATATCGTGTTTTTAAATCCTCATCGGTTTTCATGAGCGTTATGCGTCTGATAATATCTGTAGCCTGTTTTTCGTTAAGGATAGAGATATGCCCGATAATGGCTTCGATTTCGGCTTCATTGATGTTTGTGATTTTGCGTTCAATCATCCGAATATAGCGCGTTTTGATATCATCAGGATATGGCAGAGCCGAAACTTCTTCAATGAGCGCGCTGAGTTCCAATTTTGACATTTCACCGATGCCTTGCGTAATTTTGTCCATCTCAACTGTAAACAGGTAGTCAATGTGTTTTTTGAGTTTTGAGATGATCCCCGACACCTGTTCGTATGAATATCTGCCGTCGCCGAGGGCTTCAAGCTGGGTCTGTGATTCTTCAATACCGAGGTCTTCGATACTGCTTTCGAGTTCTGACAGAGCGATGGCATCAAGTTCTTCTAAGCGGCTGTCGATTTGCGCGTGTATCTTGTCGATTTCATCAGATCTGAATTCAGATGCCTTGCCCGCTAATTCTGCGGTAATTTCATTCAGTTCGGTTTCGGTCATTTCGGAGATTTTCCCAAGACGGATTTTGAAGTTTGCCGATTTAATCTCGCGGCGGCGTGTCTCAAGACGTTCGATAGCTTCCGGGGCGAATTCGGCGTATTTTTCGCTGTCACGGAGTTCTGCTATTTGTTTTTCGATTGTTTCCAAATCTTCAAATGCCGCTATGTCGCCGATAGATTCAAACATTTCGTCGCGCAAAATTTCTTTTTCGCGTTCAAGAATTTTACTGAGATATGGCTTAATAAGCTCGTCTTCAAAGCTGCCGTTTGTGAGTTTAGCTTTGATTTCCGAGAGTTCGTCCTTTTCGGCGTATGATACGGGTTTACAGAGGGTCGCAATTTCACTGCCTTTGAGTTCGTTTTCGCGCATTGTAATGCGTTCGTACTGTTTTTCAATGGATTTCAGATTGAATTTTTCGCGTTGTTTATTTAAAGTATCTTTTATTTCGGTGAGTTTCTTCTCGTCAGCGTCTTCAACGCCGTCAGTTATTTTAAGTAATTCTTCATCAAGCAGAACATTTCGGCGTTCGTTGATTTTCGGCAGATATTCCGCCGTCAAAGCTATATCATATTCATTCGCGGATTTTTGAATTCTTTCAAGGTCGTCCATAGAAGCGTTTTCAATGCCGCTGAAAAGTTTTTTAACCTGATTTGCATCAAACGCTTCAATAAATTTATTGATTTTCGAGAGTATTTTATAGGTGAGCCTTTCGGGATATTTATCAACGTCGGAGAGTTTTTTCGCAAGTTCAAACAAAGATTTTTTGTCAAGGTCTTCATAACCCTGTGAGAGATTCTTAATCTCATCTTTGAGTATGCGCGATTTGGCATTGTCGATTTTCTCGGCGTAATGGCGTTTGATGAATTTATCCGCGATATTTTTAAGTGAGCTTTCAGCCGAGTTAAGCTCGCTCATATTCATATTCTGTATATCGGCAAAAGAATCAGCCGCCGCCGCACAGCGCAGTGAAAAGAGTTTCGCATTAATTTTATCGGTGAATTTACGGGCAATAACAGTGTCAAAGCCGCCGTCCGTAATCTCACCGAGCATTTTTTCACATTCGGCTATTCCCGCTAAAGGCAAACCGAGTGTAATCTGCTCTAATTCACTTTGATCGGAATTATTCAGTGCTGTTTTTATTTTTACTAAATATTTGGCTTTGGTTGAGCGGTCTAAGGTTAAGTCCATGATATAGCGGCGCAGATTTTTGAGTTCTGTGCGCGTTAAGGCGGAGAGGTTGTCGCAGAGTTCTTTTACGTCGAGTTCGGCTTTTACGGCTTCACGCGCCGCCTCTTCGGTGTCAAAGACGGTGCCGTTATAGGTGCGGGCAGTTATTTCGCCCGCTTTGATATATTCATCCAGCGTAAGAAGTACCTCAGACGCGGCTTCGCCGTATTTTTTCAGGACTTTGCTTAAATTCTTAAATATAATTTTCGCCTTGTCAAGAGGCATAGCGAAAGAACCGTCGCCGTTTCGGTCGGCATCGGTGATATAACTGTCGATAACAGAGGCAATGAGTTGTCCGCGGTCTTCGCCCGTAAAACCCCAATAATCGCGGATAGCGGTCATGTGCTCTGCTTCTTCGGGATAACGGGTAGAGACATATATAAAGATACCGGGTTTCGGTTTTTTTGAAAGCAGACTTGCAATGAGGAATTTCTCTTCATCGCGGTCTATGTCGCCCATCTCGATTTTGTGCATTTCTTCAATATACTTACCTTCATCTTCTGAAATGTAAGTAAATCCCATGCCACCGAGTTTTGTAATCGCATCAATATAGGCAAGTTTTATACAGTCAACACTCGGGTCTGGATTCTTTTTAGGCAGACAATCAGCTTTTTCATCAATAGCATCAGGACCGGATTTTTGCAGCGGCGCAAAGAAATCAGATACAAAAACATTTTTTTCAATCTGAATACCGTCAGAATTCAGAGCATTAACACATAAATCAGTCAAAAAATCATGCACGGAAAATTTAACGCCGGAGCTTTCAATAAAGGGCGCGTTTTCAGTGAGCGTATTAACAATTTCTTCAATTTTTTCAAAAAAGAGATTAACCTGTTTAATGCGGTTTGTGTTAACGTCAATCATTACATTGAGGTCAAACAGCGGGAACGCATTTTTTTCGGAATACTTTATTTTAGGGCAGGTATCACAACATTCTTTAAAGTAACTGTCCAAACGTTCCTTAATAATATCTTTGTTTAAAACGCTGATGTCGGTTATATCACCGCCGCGCCAGAAGAAGTCGTTTTTTACCTTTTTATAGTGTAAAAGCCTATTCGTCAGCGGTGTTACAGGCGCATAGCGTTTGCCTTTTTCTTTCATGTAAGCGACACTGACGATAACAGTATCGTTTTTGCCGTTAATCATCCAGTCTTCGGCTTCAAAATCAGCTTCGGCATTTAAATCTGTCAGATAAACACTGCCGTTTGCAGACGAAATCTGACGTGCTTCCGCTAAATTGAACGCCTTCCAGTCAGAAGCATTCTCAGACATCAGCATCATATCGGACATTCGGCAAATATCAGCGGAGAAATTCTTTACTTCATCATCAGAAGCGGGTGTAATCAAAACACCCTCAAGCGTCGGATGGCAGAGGTAGTCGGCTTCGGTAAAGAAGGTTTTATCAAAAAGGGCAGAAAATTCTTCGCAATTTTCTTTGAATTCTTCATAAGTATTAAGAAGTTTCATAGATTAAGACTCCCTGTGTGACTTTTATTTATAAAATTGCATAGCAATACAGTATACCTATTCAAGTTTAACACATATTTATGAAAATTTCTGCTAAACATAATGTATTTTCGGTAAAATTCACTAAGTGTTGTTAAAAGTTTGTACACAAAGACTGATTCAGCGGAATCTATTACTCGGTATAATGCGCTATTTGTTCTTCTACCTCATCAACTTTAGTGTAACCGAGGGCAATTGCCTGTTGTAGCATAGCATCCGATTCTTCAAACTGATAAAGGCTTGCGTAAACTATTGCGATATAGGCATAAGCATCGGCAAAATCCGGGTTTGATTCAATTGAGTGAAGCAAGGAATCGCGGGCTTTGACCGGTTCGCCCATTTCAAAATATAATGCGCCGAGACTGGTGTAGGTTTTTGATAAATCGGGTACGGGATTGAGTTTTTGCCCGAGTGCTAACGCATTTTCATACGCATCGGCAGCCGCTTGCTGCTGACCGTCGGTTTTTAGTGCGAGCCCGTAGTTTGTCCATGAGTCAACGCTGTATGTATCGGCATCAACGACATTTTTCGCGTATTTTACGGCATTGCCGCCGTCGCCGAGTTTAATAAAAATAAGCGACAGATATTTATCAATCTGAAATGTACTGTATTCCTTGAGTTTCCCTTCACGCGCTTTCAAAAGGATGTCGCGTGCTTCTTCGTAGTTGCCCTCGGCGTATAAAATTACGCCGTCTTCAACCATCTTATCGCCGTTACAGGCGGTTAAAAGCAATATTAGCATAAGGGGTATCAGCAGTAAACACAACAAGTATTTCTTTATTTTCATATCTTTTCCTTTTTATTAACCGTATTTTGCATTGCCGATACAAAAAACTTCATAAATTTCTCGGGCGCGGGTGTTTAAGGCGGCGTTTTCATTCGGGATTTTTTCTGCAATTACTTCTGTTAATAAGGCTTCTAAAATCCGCCCGATATTGCGCCCGGAGGCTCCTGTAAGGGCAATTTCAGTGCCGTCGATTTCGAGCATTGAGACGCTGTGACACTCATTATTGCGAACAACATCTTCGGCGATTTTGAGCATTCCCTGTGCCGCTTCCGCACGTTCAAAGCAAAATGAGTTTTTCGCTAAATTATCGGCGCGTATGACTTCCATCAGCGGTACAAATAAGTCGAATCCAATCTCCGAAAGCAGTTTTTTAGTGAATTTACGTTCCGCGACAGGTGTAATATAATGGTATCTCACAAGCTTTGAAACGGTGTTAATCGTCTGATTGTCGAATTTCAGATTACGCAGTATTTTTTCGGTCATCAGAGCACCGATTTTTGAATGTCCCGAAAAATGCCCCTCATTTGCTTTGTCAAGTTTAAAACATTCGGGTTTGGCTATATCGTGAAACAATAACGCCAAACGTACACTCTTATAGGGTTTTGAAATAGAGAGGGCTTTTACCGTGTGTTCCCATACGTCATAGATGTGGTATTTGCTGTGCTGTAAAAAGCCTATACAGGGCTCAAATTCGGGGATTATCTGTGTCACCGTATCCGAAAACTGTGTTAAGACATTGTAAACATTACTCCCGCAAAGCAGGCGTTCAAATTCTTTGGCTATACGCTCTTTTGAAATATTCTTTAATGTATAACTTAAGTCGTGAATGGCATTTGCGGTGTTTTGTTCAATGGTGAAATTTAACGTTGAAGCAAACCTCAATGCGCGTAAAATCCGCAAAGCATCCTCGCGGAAGCGTTCACGCGGATTCCCGACACAGGTTAAATTACGCGAAAATATATCCGCCTCGCCGCCGAAAAGGTCTATAAAACCAGTTTGGGGGTTATACGCCATAGCGTTAATGGTGAAATCACGGCGCGAGAGGTCGTCCCTAACCGCCGGCGTAAAAATCACCGAATCGGGGCGGCGATTGTCGGAATAAGTCCCGTCAATGCGATAGGTAGTGACTTCAACATGGTGTTCCTCTGAAATAACAGTCACAGTACCATGACGAAGCCCCGTGTCAACCGTACGAAATCCGGATAAAATCCGCTTTATCTCATCGGGCAGAGCGTTTGTCGTAATATCAAAATCAAAGGGCGTCTCACCGAGCAGCGAGTCACGGACACTCCCGCCGACTATAAAACACTCATACCCGCTTGCCTCAATGGTGTTCATTATATTAAGGACATATCCGGGGATATTTATTATCATCGAAATTGCCTCATAAAATTTTTATTATATACTGATTATATCATAAATTTTTCATTATTACAAGTGGTTTTTAAAAATAGTATTGACGAATATAAATATGAAAATATTTTTAAAAAAATATTAAAGTCTTTCATTTTTTGTACGATAATATAATTATCAGGATGATACATTCGATTTTTTAAACTGTTCAGGAACTGCAATTATGATAATTCAGCACAACATGGCAGCCGTAAATGCCAATTGACTCTCACCCTAAAACTAAATAAAACCCATTAAATAAATCTCGAAGAATTATACCTTTTTCCTACCAATATCAACATCGGCGTTTCACGACGATGTAATAAATGGATTACACTAATTTTACCATAACGAGAACAGTGAGTTTATTTGGGTAAGCAAACAAATTTTGCAAGATAAAATCCGCCTTTAATTGGATAAAAGCGGATTTTTGATTTTTCAGATTAAGTTAATATGCTTTCGCATGATGCGTTCTGTGAAGAAATAGAATACAACACACGCAATAAGCCCGCATAATATCAAGAAACCGCTTCCGTATAATCTTAATCGCAATCCGGCTTCATAGGTTACATCGTTCTCCGACTCCATAAAGAAGAATCTGATTGCAATGTAGTAAACAGTGCCCAACACGATAGCACCGCATATACCGAAAACAGATTGAATAAAAATTCTATTTCCGAACCGCCACGGCAGTGCACACAAGAGCATACCGGCTAACACACTCATTGCGGGCGTTAATGCTAATAAGCCCCATAATGATACTATTGATAAGTTCTCTAAAAATTCTGTAAAATTTTCAAAGTGCGGTATAAACCACTGGTCGATGCTATCCCATACTGCATCAAGCGGGGATAAATTCCGTAGCATCAGGCTTTCAAAAATGATGACCAACAAGAGGGCGATTGCAACAGCAATATACAGGTGAAGCATTGTAACCCAAATCTTTGTCTTCGGCGTAATCGGAATAGTATTCAGCAGATAGCTTTCATTTTTTTCAAACTCAAGACTGAGAATTATTAACATAGGCATGAAAACAAACCCTACAGCTATCATAGTTATAACTATAAATTGAACGGTTGCATTCAGATATGTCCGCGTATCAAGGCTGAGCGGCTCTATAAGCCACGGAATCACTGTTCCGAATACAATCACAATAATCGGGGTCGCAATATAGAGCCTTTTCATCAGTGAAATTTGAAATTTCAAATATTTTCCAAACATTTTTAAAATGACTCCCCCTTTTACTGTAAATTAATATGCTTTCGCATGATACGTTCGCCCAAAATCCAATAGATTACAGTACCGGCGATTTCAAACAGTGTGAGAATTAACAAACCCGTGCCAATCATGTGTTCGCTCCCGTAATGACTGCTGTCGGGGTTTAAAAAGTTTATGGCTACAAGATAAATTGTCATGAATATAACTGTCAGATTAAATATTACACACAAAACAGTCGGGATTTTGCTCCAGTTATACCGCATAGCGATAATATCAGTAAGAACTGATGTTGCAAAAAAGCAAGCCGGGAACAGGACCGCTAACAAAACTATACATATAAATTCCATAGTTCCGTACCATGACGTAAAGAAAGCAGCGGGCACTTGTTTCATCATATCAATGATACCGCGGAATATATCGGCAGATCTTTCTAAAAGTGCATCGCCCAGTATGAACACAATCACGGCAAGTATTGTCGATAAATAACCTGTCACAAGTTTTGTTATCATTAAATCTTTCGGTTTTACAGGCAGGGTATTAAACAGATAAGCTGAATCTTGTTTGACATAGGGTTTGCCGAATCTGCTGCATGGAACAAGCACAAACGCTATGATAATACCATACGCCGCGAATGTAATAAACAGCATCTTTATCATTTCTTCTACATACTCAGGCAAGGGTTTCACTATCTCAGGGAGCAAAGCACACATTGCTAAAAATCCCGCACCGAAAATTAGCAGCGGTATAAATTCTTGCTTTAGGTCGTGCTTAATCAATTTCCTTAACATCTGAAAACCTCCCTGAAATATTCATCAACAGATTTCCCGTATTTCTCGCGAACGCCGTCAACCGTATCATGAAGCACTTGTTCGCCGTATTTTATAAATATTACTTCATCAAGCGTATTCTCAATATCGGCGATAAGATGAGTTGAAATAATTACGCTTGACTCGGGGTTATAGTTTGAAATTATAGTTTCAAGTATATAATCCCGCGCCGCAGGGTCAACGCCGCCTATCGGTTCGTCTAAGATATAGAGTTTGGCTTTGCGGCTCATGACGAGTACAAGCTGTACCTTTTCTTGAGTGCCTTTTGAAAGTGTTTTAAACTGTGCATTTTGGTCAATTTGAAGCCGTCCTAACATATTCATAGCGGCTATTCGGTCAAAATCTAAGTAGAATTCCTGAAAGAAGTCGAGTATCTTATTCACTTTCCAAGTTACAGGCACATATGTTTTATCCGGCAAATATGATACGACTGCTTTTGTCTGAAAGCCTACAGGATTGCCGTCTATAGTTATTTCGCCTTCTGACGGTGTTAAAATCCCGGCGGCAATTTTTATGAGAGTGGTTTTCCCCGAACCGTTCGGACCGCACAGACCTATGATTTTGCCGCTTTCGATTGATAAATTAATATCTTTAAGAGCGGGCTTTTTGCCGTAAAGCTTAGTAAGGTTTTTCGCTTCAAAGAGTGCCATTTTCATTGCCTCCGTAATTTAATATAAATTCAGATGTTTGCTGTTTGCCGTAACCTAATGTTGACATTTGAAGAAGATATTTACCCGTAGCCGTATCGGCAAGCGAAAGTTTCAGTACACGTATATCCTCTGTATTGTCGGTAGCGCGCCGCCCTGATGTTCGCTCCGAAATGAGGAAGCCCTCTTTTTCGAGTTCAGACAGAGCCTTTTGCATGGTATTCGGGTTTACGCCCGCTTCAAGCGCAAATTCGCGGACAGGTTTTATTTTTTCGCCGCTCCCGATTTCGCCTGTGGCAAGCTGATTTTTTATGCGTTCGCATATTTGAAGATAGATAGGTTTGTCATTGTCAAAATTCCAACCCAAGTACAATCACCCCTTTTATAATGAATAGGTTGTATTATTGTTCTGTTGTACTAATGTTATAATACAATATTTCTGCGAAATTGTCAATGAATTTTTTGTAAACATATTGTTAATAATAAAAGCCGCGTTTCCTGAAAAACGCAGCATTATTATAAATCTGTAGGGGCGGGCGCCCTCGCCCGCCCGCACTATCATTAACGTTATGCTTTAACCAATAAATGAAAAATTCTTTACATCTTGTTTTTAATTCCTAAAATCAAGCGTGTTAGGGTGTGCGGGCGGGCGGGGCGCCCGCCCCTACTACCCAGTACCAATTAAAACTTTACACATTAACTATTGCATAATTGAGCTGAATCGCTTTTAAACAACTGTCACAGTTTCAAACACGGGATGAGAAAGTGTAAAGT
>JAISHV010000036.1 GCA_031262495.1 Ruminococcus sp. | reverse complement strand
AAGAAAAATTCTGAATTGTGAGGATTTCTTCACAATTCGTTTTTTCACTTCAAATCTGTCCTAAACTATGATATAATGAAAGCAGCCTATGGAAAATCCGTGCGGCTGCTTTTTGATGTTACAAACAAAGAACGAAAAAAAGAATTTATGCAGAAAGCATATCTATTTAGGAGATTTGTCCCATGAGAATAAGAACAATGAGAAAAAGAATTACGGCGATATTTGTCACTTTTGCTATGGTGATGATGCTGTTGCCGGTGACGGCGAGTGCGGCGACAGTAACTAACGTCACAGTTACGACGAATACCGCAACAGTTCAAAAAGGGACTTCACAACAATTTACAGCCACTGTTAGTTATGAAGGTCAAGCCAGTGACTCAAATGTAACTTGGTCGGTTACAGATAACAGATCAACCGATACAACTATTTCACAAGACGGCTTACTCACAGTCGCTGCAAATGAAACAGCTTCATCACTGCAAATTTCGGCAAGCGCAGAAGCTGATAACACTATGACCCGTTACGTAACAATAAATCTGACGGCGGCGGATTCTCAATCCGTATCTGTCGGAACGCAAAGTAATGCGGTTATCGCAGGGATAGGCGGTAGGGTAGAGTTTGGTATTACGACCACGGATATACCCAATAGTCCGTCCGCCCTTATTACGGTTAATAATCTGCCTAACGGCGTAACACTCGGGAATGATAACGGCTCAACCACTATCAGAAACAATTCCGGTGCCCTTATTCTTAATGTAGCTGATACAGTCGCCGCCGGAACATATAATAATCTTACGCTCACACTCTTCGGTGTTACCTCTGAAGCATTTACGCTGACGATTACTGATGCCTACACTGTTACCTTAACTGTAAATAAGGATAATGAAGAATTTACGTCACACGGAAAAACGTTTTATCTTTATGAAGATAATGTATCAAAATATACAGGACAAGGCACAAGCGGAACAGTCACATTTGCAGGTGTAGCGGGTAGTTACTATCAGCTCTATGACGGAGCAAGCTTTACAGGCGTTAATATTAACGTTAGCTCGATGAGTGATATAGGCACAGTTAATTATTACACCGTTTCATATAACAGTATGGACGGAACTGATGTTGCTTCACAGGTGATTTCAAGTCGTGTGGAGCAAGCTGCCCCCAACGACCCTACAAACGGAGACTATACATTTAGGGGCTGGTCAACAGATGATTCGGAATATTTGGAATATGAATTCGGCGGTTATGTAACAGAAGAGACAACGCTTTATGCATTCTGGGATGAGCCTGACACCACTGCCCCCGTCCTTTCGGCAGGGAGTGTTTACGGACGTCAAAGCCACACTCTTGCTACGATTAATTTTACATCTTCCGAAGAGGGTGCAATATATTATCTCGTTCAAGAGAGCGACACAGCAGCACCGACGAAAGAATATGTCACAGAGAACGGGACGTCAGATAGTGAGCTTTTCGCTTTCGGCGATCCCAATGATCAAGACGACGTTGATGTTGTTTTGACAGCGGGCGCAAAAGATGTTTATATTGTTGTTGTGGATGCGGCGGACAATATCAGCTATACGCTGAAAGTTTCGGTAAATGCGTTTGTTCCGGCGGCGACTTACGCTGTAGGCATATACGTAAATAAAGACGGCAACTCATATACTGATTTCGGAAAAGGACTCTATCTGTACCAAGGAAATGAATCAAAATATACAGGTATAAATTATTCCGGTACAAGAGGATTTTCAAATGTTGCTGTAGGCGAATACGACCTGTTTATGCACAACTTATTAGGCTATAATGAATACGACGACACCGGCATTGATATTACCGTTTCTAATGATAACGTGACAACGGCAATAAATTTCTACACCGTTACATTCAACAGCAACGGCGGTTCTCCCGAATATTCATCTTATCCGCAAATAGTTATGAGCGGCAGATCGGCAGTTGACCCCGGAACGCCGACTAAAACAGGGTACACATTTACACACTGGTCAACCGCTGAAACAAACGGTACGGCTTTTGATTTTGATACATCGATTATAGGCACTACAACACTTTACGCGCAATATGTTCCGGAAGCACCGATTTTAACTTTCAGTGGTTCGGGTGTTACAGCGACAGCCAACAATGTTTCAGTCGCTTCCGGCGATACCTTAACACCCGGCGCATCAGTTACGCTTACTGCACCGACATATGACCCGAACGATGCAACGAAAAAATTCCTCCATTGGGATTTTACCACAAATTACAATATACAGGACACGAGAGCTAATCCGGCAACATTCACAATGCCCGCAGGGCAGTTTTATGCCGAGCCGGTTTATGAAACATTCTACACTGTCACATATGCAGAGTTTACGAAAGATTCTGATGAAGCGTTCTACGATGATTGGATTACGCTCACACCGCCGACAAAAGACGGTTATACTTTCACAGGCTGGACTGTAGCTACTACTACGGGCGGCAACGAGATTACGGTAGATGAAGACGATGGTGAATATTGGTTCATGATGCCCGCAGCGAATGTAACGGCTACGGCGAATTTTACAGCGAACGGCGGAGACCCCGCACAGACAACCCACACCGTCACCGTCACCGTAAACAAAGACGGTAACGCATTTACATCTCACGGTAAAACTTTCAAATTGCAAAAAACAACAGTAAATGGCGTTACTACAGAGTATACAGGAACAGGCACAAACGAAACTGTTACATTTACTGATGTCGAGGCAGGAGATTATGGGCTTTATGACGGAACGTCTAATACAGGCAGTATTACAGTTGACGGAGACGAGACGGCAACGCTGAATTACTACACAGTCACCTTTAACAGCATGGGCGGTTCACCTGTTGATTCACAGGTGGTTTTAAGCGGACGAAATGCAACCCAACCGACACCCCCGACAAAGTCAGGCTACACTTTCCGGGGTTGGTCTACAAATGAAACGTCATATTCTCCATATAGTTTAACAAGAAATACCGTTACAGGAACAATAACACTCTATGCGTTCTGGGACGAGGATACTTCGGGTCAGATTGACAGCAATGCAACGCTTGCCAGTTTAACAATAAGCGAAGGAACACTCTCGCCTACATTTACATTAAGTGTATATTCATTCACCGTTAATGTTCCGTATAGTGTTGATAGAATAACGATCGGTGCAGGAATAATGTACCCGCGTGCAACTGTAACAGGAGACGGGGAACACACGCTGAATGTCGGCGATAACACAATTGAAGTTGTTTGCAGAGCCGCGGACGGCGTAACAACAGAGACTTATACGATAGTGGTTACAAGAGCCGCAGCTCCGGCAACACCCGACCCTACACCTACACCGACTCCCACTCCTGCACCTACTCCTACTCCTGCACCAGCACCTACACCAGAACCTACACCAGAACCTACTCCCGAACCCGACCCTGCACCCGCACCCGCTCTTCCTCCCGAAGAAAACCCGTATGTTATCCCCTCTATGGAAATTGAGCAAACAGAAACCGGTACGCAATACACAACGGCAAACGGCGCGACTTCTACAGTTACCGTAACCGAAGACGAGGGCGTTAAGGTTGAAGCCGGGCTTAATGAAAAAGGCTCTGTAAACAGCCAGTCAACAGCGGCGGCAGTAGCAGAAGCGGCGGCAATCGCACAGGCAAACGGCGAAACGGCTGTCGCAATTGACCTTCCCGAAGGCACGGTTGGGCTTTCAAAATCGACAGTAGAGAAGCTCATAGCGGCGGCGGGCGACACGGAAGTTGCCGTAAATATCCCGACCGTAGTTGATGGCGAAGCAGTCGGAAGCATTTCTGTTCCGCTCACAAGCGGCTCCGGGCAAATTCTCACAGGAATGACTTTCGACACAAACCGCACCGCACAGGTTGAAAACTATGTAGCTAACAAATGGGACACAGAAGTTCTCGGAAGCTTTGAAACCACACAAAAAGGCGGTTGGGGCGGCACGGCAACACTCACAATCGGGCTTGACAAACTCGACATTTCCGCCGATGACGGCGACGAACTCTATGCACTCATCTATGACACCAAAAACAAAAAATGGTATCAAGTTGAGGCGACAATCGAAGACAGCAATGTTGTTATCAAAACCAAGCGAAGCGGAATTGTCACTATTGTGACTGAACCGGTTAAAAAGTAAGCGGGGCAGCCCCCGCGTGCAATGCCGCGCGCTTAGTGCTTTTGAGTAGTTAGATTTCTGCGCGCTGATATACAAAAAATGAGCTTCAGCTGCAATCTCCCCCGATATAAATATCGGAGAAATCGGCATTTTTTAGATTTTCGGGCTTAATAAAGAAGTTAATTACACCGCCGTCGCCCCACATAACGGTGTTTTCATAACCGTCGCTGTAGTCAAACGAATCTATTTGCAAAAGCAGTTCGGAATACCCCTCGGGACGATAATCGCCTTGGGTGAAATGCGGAAATCCGCCGACAAGACACGCGCCGTATTTATCGTATTTATCAAGCGATGATGAACTCAGCGGTTCAAAAATAAAGTCATATTCCCCGTATGGGAAAATGTCAAAAAGCAGTTTTGAACGGTCGGACGAATTATCATTTTTTACTATGTCAATGAATTCATTTAATATTTCGAGTTCGTTTTCAGAGGAGACGAAATCCGGATTTTCAGTGAAAAATTTGATTATTTTTTCAAAAAACAGTTCGTAAAATCCGTCAACATCGGGCGTGAACGGCATTTCTATGAGCTCTGCTTTGATTTTGTATTCCTTATCTTGACTAAGCGGAAATATATCGTCTATATATGTACCGGCGGGTTGTTTTTCCGATTTGAAATATAAATCATCAATAAGCTCGGCAATGGGATTTGCGTCTTCGGCATTGGGGTTCGCTTCAAGGTAATCGGTACAATCGCGAAAAGCTTTCCAAATAGCTGTATCTGTTGTCGGAATGGGGTAGAACGGGGTTTCATTAAACGAACGATTTTCTACATATGCGGCGGTAAGTTCGTCTAACACATCAATATGCCGTGTAAGATTAACGCGCATTGATTTTCCAACGGCAGTTATCAGATCACTTAGCTTGTTGAGTTTTCCGGAATTTTCGAGATAGTCGTGCCGTGATAAAAAATAATGAAAATAATCTTCTTTGAAATAATCTGCGAATTTAGGAGAATTTTCGACTTTTTTAGTTGATTTAAACGGATTTTTATAGGTGTTTTTTCCCGAAATATCGGTGTGATAAAAAATTTTATATGATTCCGGTTCAAACATCGCTGTTTCGTCAATTTCAAGGAAAATTTGAAGCAAGCCGCTCTCCGGGTAGCCCTCAAGGTGCGGGATTTCTGCGAAATTCAGCTGACAAATAAGTGCCATAGGTTCGCCGTTGATTTGCGGATATGAAAAGCCTTTCGGCATATAAGGTTTCCCGCCGAATTTTGTATCTTTTGCTTTTGTTTTACCGCGTTTTGCCTTAAGCCTCACCGCAGTTTTTTTCGTTTCGGGAATAAAAATCTCGGTAATATATTTCTGTATAATTCGATAAAGCACATCGGATTTTTTATCACTTAATTTCTGCATTTTATCCTCACTTCCCGATGAATTTTCATCGCCGTATACCGCCGCCATTCCGCCTTTTGAATATTCATAGTGCGTTATTTCGGAACGTATTTTTTCAAAATCCGGCGTGTTTACATTATAATCCGCTAAAGCAAAATAAGCCTTCTCCTCAGCAGAATCAAAGGTTAAATGCTTTCTGTTCTCGGCGATTTGCCTGATGTAATCGTTCATAATGATCCTCTGTTGCACTCTAAATATCAATGCCATTGTAACACATTTTTATCTGAAAGTCAAGATGATTTTGTTAAGATGAAACCGCAATTTTTCAAGCTTACATAAATAACGATTATCAATCGAAAATCGCGCAGGTTACCCCGGATAGTGTGGGGTTTTGAGCTTTTCAATCTGCGTAAAAATACGACTCCCGCAAAAGTGTTCTCCGCTCTTTCCAATCGGGCATAAGCACCGCTAAAAACTCGTAAAACTGCTTGGAATGGTTGAGAAGGATAAAATGCGCGAATTCGTGCATAACGACATATTCGGCACATTCTCGCGGCACTTCAAGAAGCCGCTTATTCAGCGTAATCACGCCGCGCCGCGGTTGGCAGCTTCCCCAGCGCGACGTCATATCACGGAATTTGAGCTTCGGGAACGGTACGGCGTACTTCTCAAAAAGCGGGTATGTATTCTCTACGATTTCGGTTAAAATTAGACGGCATTCTTCGTCTGAAAAACGCGTCCTCTCCACGGGGGCGTGTTTTTTCATTTCCTCGAATTTATCCAAATTTGTAAGAATGAAATCTGATTTTTTGCGGAGGAATTCCTCGATTGTTTTCATTGAAACGCGCTTGTTTGCCGAGACGTAGATTGTTCCGTTTGGTCTTATTCGGAGGTTTATGTTCTTTACTCGCTTGCGGACAAGTTCGTATTCTATGGGGTGGGTGGGGAGGGGGAGGGTGGGCATTTGAGGCTCCTTGTTTTAGAAAAATAAGTGCTAAGGGATTGCGAAATGCAATCCCCCATGGTTGATATTGCGGTAACTCATAATAGTGCATAACTTATTTGTCGTTGCGGGAGTACGGTTTGTTGCTGCGGGAGCGATTTTTATTCTGCGGGAGCGCAATGCGCTCCCCTACATTGATGATTACTCGAACTTGAAAACCTTGGCGATTATGCGTGTAGGGGAGCGCATTGCGCTCCCGCAAGACAAAGAAACGCTCGCTTCTTCTTGCAGGCTATTTTAAATCACACTGTTCGTTATAGTAAACTCTGATATGCTCTCAAGCGGCAGTTTCAACATCATTCCGACAACGCGCTTGAGATAATCCCCCCAACCCGCGCCTGATAAAGCCTCATAAGCTCCGCGACACATTCGCTCTCGCTCATTTTCAGAGGAAAATCATAAGCCGCCATAACAGCGCGGTCGTTGTTTTGGTGGGCGGTTAGAAGCTTCGGATAAAGATACATATTCTCCCCGTAAAGATCGGCAAGCGAGCTTTCGGGATAAGCCGCCCGAGCATCTAAAATAGCCTGAGCGGTTTCCTCAATTTTAGCTTTCTGTTTCTCATTCGGCTCACACCACGGGAAATTGTTATAGACAATATCTTTAGAATAACGATAATCGCTCTTAAGCCGCCCGCAAACAACCCGCATCCAAGCCATATGAACGTTGCTTGTGAGTATGCCGAAGTGATAAATTTCGGCGTTGGGGATGATTAGAGCAGCATCAGAGGGAATAATTTCTTTATTTACAAATCCCATTGGAACATAACGTCGCGTTTCTGATGAATGACGAGGAACAATAATAAATGTTTCCGGATTATTTGTTTCTCTGAACAACGTTGGAGTATTAGCAAGTTTTTTTCTGCCTTCGTCTTTTGCGTTTAGTCGGTCATTTCTGCAAGCCTCTATTCGCTCCATAACTAACGGCATTTTACGGAGTTCAGACGGATTCGCTTCAACGAGCCATAGACAATATCTTGGTTTATTATTTATATATTCTTCAGCACCTACAAGTTTTTTTATGTATTTTTTTGCTTGTGGTTCTTTATTAATGAAATCGCAGTAATGATAATTTTCAATTATTAGATGACCGCCGTCAGCCGGACGATTTCCTGTTGTCATTTTCGGAACTTGAAATAAAGGTTTCGTTCTGCTTTCAATAAATACAGTCGGTGCATTTAAAAGATACGGATTTAGATCCTGTTCTGTATTTTGATATGAAAATCCTACTATTACACAATGCACAGCCGCTTTTTCGGTTGCTTCGCTTTCCCATTTGAATGTCGGTACGCCGAAATTAATATGGATTCCGTTTTCAAAAAGCGGCTTCCATAAAATCGCCGTTTGTTCGCCTTGAATGATTGAATTTGTGCTTACAAACGCTGTTTTAATTTGCGATAATTTCATCATTTCTGCGGCTTTTTTATACCACGCGCAAACATAATCAAGCTTTCCCGCCGACTTAACGCTGTCAAAAATTTTAAGCATATCAGCCTTTTGTTCGCGGCTTTGATTTGAATATCCCACAAACGGCGGGTTTCCCATTATGTAGTTTAGGCGGTTTTTCGGGATTATGGTTTCCCAATCGAGCCGCAGGGCGTTTCCTTCTGTTATGTGCGCATAGGTCTTGAGCGGCAGGAATTCGAGCGACATATGGATTATGTCTTCTGTTGCTTTCATCATCTGGCTTTCCGCTATCCATAACGCGGTTTTCGCTACTGTTACCGCGAAATCGTTGATTTCAATGCCGTAAAATTGGCTGATTGAAACTTTTATCGGATTGAACTCCTCGCTTTTTTCACCAAGCTTTATCTGCCCTTGCAAAATCTCGGTAAATATACTGTTTTCAAGCCGCCGAAGTGATAAATATGTTTCGGTGAGGAAATTTCCGCTTCCGCAAGCGGGATCAAAAAATGTAATAGACGAAATCTTGTTTTGGAAATTATAAAGTCGTTTTTTCCTTTTATCATAATCTCTCTCTTTTTTAATGTCGGAGAATTCTTTTTGAAGATTTGACAGGAAAAGCGGGTCAATAACTTTATGAATATTTTCAAGTGAAGTATAGTGCATACCGCCGCCCCGTCTTGTTTCGGGGTTCAGAGTGCTTTCAAAAATCGCTCCGAAAATTGTCGGGCTTATTTGTGACCAGTCAAAATCAGCACTTGCTTTATTGAGAAGCAAATCGCGCATTTCTTCTGTAAAATTCGGTATTTCGGTATTTGTATCTTGAAACAAACCGCCGTTGACATACGGAAATTCATCGGTTGGATCCTTAAATTTGCTTCTGTTTTCTGTTTTTGTATTAAGCGTTGTAAACAGAGCAATAAGTGCTTTTCTTGTCTGTGCTGCACTGTATGATTTCAGATAATCATTAAATTTATTTTTACCGCCGAATATCCCTGCATCTTCCGCATAAAGGCAGAAAACGAGTCTGACACACAGGATATTGAGACTTTTCAAGTCATCTTCGGAAGGGTTTTCACCATATTCCTTAAGAAGTTCGTCATAAAGCAATCCGACAATCGTACCGGCTTGTTTTGAGACTTCTATTTCGTGTTTATGATATTCATAAAGCGAATTAACAAGAAACCCGAGGCGAAAATATTCTTTCGGGAGGTTTTCAAGCTTTATAATATCAGGCGGTTCAGCGGGACGTTCGCGGTCATAAACATAGAATTCTTGAAAGTTGCAAATTATTACCCAGCGCGGGTATTGACTATATCGAATTCTTGTCATATAACGTTCTGCCTGTTCAAGCGGTGTCAAGAGCGAGCCGTCCGACTGACGAATCGGTTCGTCAATCTTAACGCCTATGCTTTTTTGTTCAATCAAAACCTTTGTTTCTCCGATATAACCGTCAATATAGCTTTGGTGTGCAAGTGAAACTTTCGATTCAAATTCGATATATTTCTCAGGGTGCGTAACCCCGAAAACATCACGCAAAAGGGAGAGCCAAAACTTCTGACTCTCGCCTTTTTCATAGCCTTTGTCTTTCCAGTATTCCGCGAATTCCTTAGCAGCGGTTCTTTGCGCGTTGTCCGTCATATGTAAAACTCCGTAATCTTATTTTTTACTTCTTTGCAAATTATAACATTTTTTGTGTGATTGTCAATCGTGATTTTAACCATCATCGCCTCTGTTTTGACGATAACCTATTTTTTGATTTTTGAGTCGATAAGCTTCCGCTATTAATTCTTCATCTGTTTTTTGTTCATCAAGCAAAGTCAGTTGATTGCGATTTGAGAAATACTCGGCAAGTAAACGATTCTCTAACTCGGATTGCGTAATATCCTCCCGCCCCGAGACAATATGTCTGATGTCGTACTGCGTTAGATTGCGGCTTACAAGTATAGCTCTATGACAAGAAGTGGGTTCTTTTTCTGCGCACATCAAGGCGATTACCATACCATCGTTGTAGCCGTTACCAATTCGATTTATGCCATCAAGGAAAATTTCCGAACGTGCAAATTTTTCAAAGTCCACGCAACCTTCGGTACAATATTTCGGATTAGTTTGCCTCGCGCCGAAACTTTTATCAAAATTAAGATAATGAATATTTTGTTGTGATAAAATTTCCGAAATCGCTTCCTTGTTGTAATCCGAATGAAATTTCGAGTAAGGTTTACTGCGTACATCGACTACAGCAGTAACTTGACGTTTTTTCAATTCTTTTATAAAGTCCCGTGCCCCAAAACCCGCATAACCGATTGTGTATAATATTTTTTTGTTCATTTCCCTTCACCATATACACCGTAAGATTTTTTGATTGGTAAAATACTTTTCAAACTGCTTCCTTATCCAAGCCCTGCGAACAGGTATTCAAGGTGAATTTTGAACGTAATACCGTCGAATATGAAAACGCGGGTTGACATATGTATTTCCTCCTGCCTTTTGGCGGCGGGTCTTTGATCTTCTTTATATTTTTAGTATAGCACGGTTGGCGGGGAAAGTCAAGGGGGAGGGGCGTATCATTCTCAAAATCGCTTGACATTTTTGCCAAAATATGGTAAAATACGCTAAGGTAAACGTCGTTTTGACGAATTATTTGATTTATTGAGGTTTATTATGGCTAATGTTACTTGGTTGATCGGAAATGGGTTTGATTTAAATGTTGGATTGAAAACGAGTTATAAGGATTTTTATAAAGAATATATTAAGGATAACAACGACGATAGCGAAAACATCAAATGGTTTAAATTGTTACTTGAAGACGATATGTGTAATGGTTGGAAAAATTGGGCTGATTTTGAAATTGGTTTGGGAAATGAAAGTATTAGATTTATAAATGAAGATAGAATTAAGGAGTGCTATTTGGATTTTAAAAAACAACTAATAACTTTTCTGAAATACGAAGCAGATAAAGTTGATTTTGAAAATTTGAAATATGATAAAACATCTACTATAATTGAGGATTTTTCCGATTCTCTTTTAGGTTTTTATGATATGCTACATATGATTAAGAAAAAAGAATTTGATAGATTTGCAAAGCTCGATAACGGAGAACTAAATATCATTCAGCTAAATTATACCGACATTTTTGACAAATTATTTACTTTTTCTCATGGAATAATACAACATAAGATACACAATAGTTTATCTTACTTTGATAACCTGTTGAAAATATCATCTGTACGAGAAAATATACATTTGCACGGATTTTTAGATTATTCTATGACGTTAGGCGTGGATAATATACAACAGATAAAGAATGTTGACTTTCACAATGAAACTGATATAAATAGTTTATTTGTCAAGCAAAACTACATTTCGATTGTAGAAGAGCTTAGGGCGAATGATAATATCGGATACGGCGATTTTTACAACATAATCGATAAAAGTCACATAATATGTTCATTTGGTGCTTCAATCGGAGAATCCGACAAGACTTGCTGGGAAACAATCGGGGAAACGATCGTACGCAAAGATTGTCAATTTATTATATTTGATATTGAATCTCCTGATATGAATATTAATGATCCTCTTGAATTTTATCCCTATTCTAATCGAGTTAAAAATAAAAAAGCAGAAATTTTGAATAGGTTCTACAAATGCGCGAATTGGACAAATGAAGAAATTGCTATGTTTGGAAATAACATAAAAATTGAACTGGATAGTAAACTGTTTAATTTCAAATTGCCTATGAAGCAAAGTCCTGAAAAAGATTCCGTAGGTGAATTTCTTGATAGATCAACATCATTGAAGTCTGTTTTAGGTTAGAAAACAAGCTACAAGAAGAAAGAGCGTGAAAAATAGCCACCGTTTCACCGCGAGGGCTGTTTCCGCGCCCACCGGTCACAAACAGTTTTACGTCCCCCCTTACCACATCAACCCTTTCGCCGTTCTCACTAAAGCTCCTCCCTCCCCCAATAAACCCGTCCTTACTGTCCCAACCCTTTATTTTCAAACCTTTACGGCAATCACGCAATTGTCCCAAAGCCCTCCCAAACCGTCCCAAAACACGCAAAACCTATATTCACAAGACTTTGCGGGTTCTTGATTTTCTGCGAGTAAAGGGACTTGAAAAGCCCCGAGGGCTTTTTTGTCGCTCGGACGGCATTTGGACGGCATAAACTTGTAGATTTGCCCCCTGTTAAATTACCCTCCGCCTGATCGAAATTATCGGGCGGTTTGTGTTTTGCAAAAAAAATGAAACTAAAATTTACGGTTTAAGACGATAATCGCTTGACACAATCCAAAATTTATTGTATAATAGAGCTGTCAAAAAAATCTTTGGGAGAGGCAAAAATGTCATTAGAAAAGCTTAACAAAGCCCTTAAAACGGGCGAGAATATCTGTACGGAGTTCAAACGTTGCGGCGGCAAGATTGAAGAGGATACCTATCAGACGGTGTGCTCTTTTCTGAACCGTTTCGGCGGCGACATTTATCTCGGCGTTACAGATAACGGCACGATTGTCGGCGTTCCCGAAAAAGCCGCCGATGGTCTTGTTAAGAATTTTATCTCTGTTATCAGCAATCCGGCTTCTCTTAACCCGACCGTGTATATATCCCCTGAAACAATTATCGTTGACGGCAAGAAAAAGCCGGGCTTTACGGCGAGGACAAGGCATCCGGCGAAAAAGGGTATCTTTTGGCGGCGGTTATGCTCCTCGGTAAGGACGATGTAATCCGTTCAATCGTTCCCGCATATCGCACCGCGAATTTACAAGCACTTATATCGCAAAATTCATAATTGAACGCGACAAAATGTATACCGAAAACGCCAATCGTGCGGCAAGCGACAACCCCTTTACGCCGAATGATTTTGAGCCAAACCCGAAAAATCCGCTTATCGCGGCGTTCTTCCGCAATATCGGCTTGGCAGATGAACTCGGTTCAGGCGTGAGAAAGCTTTTCAAATACGCCAAACGCTATTCGGGAAAAGAGCCGGAGCTTATAGACGGCGACGTTTTCCGTACTGTTGTGCCGCTTGATGATGACTATTCATTTGACGGGGAAGATGACGAATTTAAAACCCCAAATAAAACCCCATTTAAAACCCCAAGAACCGATTCTGAGGTTTTAATTCTGAAATACATCGCAAAAAACCCGAAAATATCCCAAAAATCCTTAATAGAAATCAGTGGATTATCAAAACGGACAGTTCAGGAAAGCTTTAAAAATCTACAAACTGAGGGTATTATTTTCCGTGACGGAGCTAAGAAAAACGGTGCGTGGGTTATAAAAGAATAGAGGAGCAAAATGCGATACGCGGGAACACTGATTTGTGTAGATGACATTGACACCTTTTTGGATAAGCTGAATACTTACGAAAATATTCGCTATGTCCACCCGATAAAAAAGCACTCGTGAGGGCAACGTGCTGTCAGGATTTATGACCCTGACGGGCATATAATTGAAGTCGGCAAAGTAGGATTTTAAGGCTCTGGGCGGGGAGGTTATCTATCATTCACAGCCTGTTACGGCTTGGGGTGAGGTTAAGACAAATATATGAGATTTTAACGTTAAAATCAAGATTTTATGGAGACTGTAATGGAAGAAAGTAAAGCACCAAAAATATTTATTTCTTATTCGTGGAAAAAGTACAAAGATGAGGTTGAAATGCTCGCGCGCCGTCTTATGTCTGACGGCATTGAAGTTGTTTTAGATATTTGGGATTTAAAAGAAGGACATGATAAGTATATATTTATGGAGAGTATGGTAGCTGATCCTTCAATCTCAAAAGTCTTAATTATTTGCGATCAGTCATATGCTGAAAAAGCTAATAGCAGATCAGGCGGAGTAGGGGACGAAACAGCTATAATTTCAAGCGAAGTCTACGAAAAGACATTACAAGAGAAGTTTATTCCAGTTGTCTTTGAAACTGACGAGAATGACAAAGCGTATATGCCGATTTATTTAAAATCCCGTATTTTTATTCTTTTACCTCAAGAAAATGAAGAAGCTTACGAAAAGTTATTACGCAATCTTCACGGTGAGCCACTATCAGTAAAACCACCTGTTGGTAAAAAGCCGGATTACATAAGCAATCCCAGCATTAATATGTCTGCTGTTGCCAATATAACGAAGCAGATTAACAGCTGCTCCGCTAATAATACTAATAAAATTACATTTACAGCCAAAAACGGAGCAACTCAAATTGCCGAAGCTTTACTTCAGTTTAAAATTCAGGAAGAGAAAAACTATTCTAAAGCAGTAATCGATACTTTGGACGATACTTTACCGTTAAGAAATTACACCTTAGAGTTTTTTCTATCCATAATAGAGAAGGTTGATCATTCTGGTGACTTAATTGCTGATATTTTTGAAACAATATATAATATAGTAAATGAAAACTTAAGAGTTATTAGCTTTGAGAATAGGATCCAGAACTTTTGGATTAGCGAAGTGTTTATCGCAGTTAACGCTATGTTGTTATACTATAACAAATATGAACAAATTAACGAGTTGTTAACATATTCATATTCACCTACAGTTCTTGTTAGTGAAAATTCTACTCATACTGAAAATGAGCCGACTAATTATTCTGTTTTTAATTATTATTCGAAGATGATCGGACATTGTTATAATGAAGTAAAAGGTGAAAAATCTAACAACCCTACTTCAGTTATTCTTAGGAATCGCCAACAGAAACCGTATCTCACCGATAGAGCAATTATTGAAACTGATTTATTCCTTTATCATATGATGATTCTTCTTTATAACGGAACAATTCGTTCTTATAGTCGCTGGTATCCGATGACATTCAGTGAAAGAACTTTCGTTCATTATAAATACAATATGATCATATGGCAAAAACTTAAAAGTAAGAATCATTGTAAAAAAGTTTGTAAGCTTCTGGGCGTTGATAGAATAGAAGATATAAAGTTATTAATGACTTCTCACAAGGAAACTGACAATAACAGTCACTACACACCACCCGCTATAACAAGTTTTATAAAAATCGAAGATATTGGAACTATACCATAACATATGTAATGTAAAGAGAAAAAATATTCTATAGGAGGGCTGTAAAATGCCGCACATAGTAATCAAAACAATCTCTGGAGCAAGCAAAGCACAAATTCAAACCGCCGCAGAGCAAATCGCTGCTGTGGTAAACCGCGAAATGGGTAAACCGGAAAAGTATATCTCCGTCTCGGTTGAGGAATACTCATTCCCTGAATGGGAGGGCGTTTATAACGAGTATATCAAAGACAAAGATAATGTCGTTGTGAAGCCGAAATATACTAATCCTAAGACGTTTGAATGAGGAATTGCAACAAACGAAAATCAGAAAGCTCCAAAACAATGCTTATGATGTTTCCGATTATGGAAGCTATTCGAAGCGGAGGCGATCTTAAAAATATCGGCGGGAGCGATACTTACACGAAAGATTTGGTTTGCCCGGATGGTTGTGTGCTGTTTCGTATGACCGCAACAAAGACAGGGAACGAGAATTTTTTCAAACTATCTTAAGCGACGAAACAAGAGCTTCCGTCATATACGGAAACTCATTCGCCTCTTGCCGCCTCTTCCTCTTTCGCTAATTGAGCCATATAGAGTTTCATTAAAAACGCATCAGCAGCTTTTATTGAAGCGGCTTGCACCTTATGTTCTTTTGTTTTCTGTTTTAATATGGGGACGTTTGCCTTTTTATTATCGCTTGTTTTTGATACTTTATCACTATTACGACAACCCAAACTAACATAAGAAAATACACTCCGCATAATAGTCCGATATGCAGTTCGACAGGAAAATCTCCTGCAATAAACAGAAACGGAATTTGCGACAAAGTGACGGTAAAAAGCGGAATTATAACGGCGTTAATCATTTTACTCAGCATAGTGTTCAGAACATCTTTATCAAACGTTTGGGAGTCGTCAAAACCGCCTACGAGCCAATATAATTCGCGTTTTATGATATGCGAAAGCAATGCCCATATTAACAAAGAAGCCGCAAAATTCGCCCAAGCAATTATACAAATAGCTTTAGCAAGTTCAAAGTTTGCAGTTGCCGATAAGTTGATTGCAAAATATATTGTCAAACCGACTGCTAACGCCATATGCAGAATAGTTAATGTAATACGGGCAGTTCTTTTGCGAGATTCTTTACGGGTATATTTCAAAGCTAATTACACCTACCAATGCCGCGTTTTTGCGCTAAATGTATATCTTTTATTCAAGTATACCACGAATTACACAATTTGTCAAGGTGCATCTCTCGCCTATGCCTCATAGTTTCTCGGCAATCCGGTTGTTGCGATTGGAGACTCTGCTTTCTTCTGTTGCGAAACCCTAACCTCAATCACAATTCAGGGCAGTGTCACGAGCATTAGAGACTATGCTTTCTACGATTGCGGCGACATTTTAATGAACGGGCATAAGCTTAATGAATTTATCAGTAAATTCGACAGAATGAATTATGTTTACGATTTCGGCGATGATTGGATTCACGAGATAAAACTTATCCGCGAAATTGAGAATTACAACGAAGCTTCACCGCGGCTTTTGGAAGCAGCCAGTCAAACTCCGCCCGAAGATGTCGGCGGACAGGTCGGCTATGCGGTGGGGGTGGCGGTGAAAACGAGGATTTTATATTGGTATTATTCCCGTTGAAAGCGGGGAAACGGAGTGTATCAGCCACTCTCGGCAGAACTACATGTTAATGTCAACTGAAAAACCAGCCAAAATTACAACTGAAAAACCAGCCAAAATGACGAAAGCGAAAAGGGAAATGAGAGAAATTAAGAGAGAGAATTTTGAAGCCAAGAGAGAGTGTCTTCGAGACGGCCTCCTTTCTCGCGGGAGATGTCGAGGACGTGTGCTTTGTGAGCGAGGCGATCGGTGAGGGCAGCGGTGAGAGTGGAGTCGCCGAAGACCTCAGGCCGGCGATTGAAGTTGAGGTTAGTGGTTATGATGACTGAACCGACCTCGGAACGCGCTGAAACGAGGTTGAAGAGGAGTTCCGATGAGAATAATATTTTCGCGGTTTGTAATAAAA
>JAISHV010000081.1 GCA_031262495.1 Ruminococcus sp. | reverse complement strand
ACGAACGATGTTTTTAGCGGCAGATCAGAACTCTGTAATAATCGGGCTGTTTGCGTTTGTACTTTCTGTTTCGCTTGCTCTCCAAAATGAAGTTACCGAAACCAAGCATCAAATTGTTCTTCAAAATGAAGAACTTGAAGGTAAGGTGGCGTCCCGAACGCGTGACCTTGAAGAACAAACAGAGATTGCAGTGGGAGCTTCAAAAACGAAATCGCGTTTCCTTGCAACAATGTCACACGAAATAAGAACACCGATGAATGCGATTATCGGTATTTCGGATATACTTGTGCAGCGTTCCGATTTGCAGGATGACGTCAGAGAAGGTATTGAGCGAATCCGCCACAGCGGGAAAAACCTGCTCGGAATTATAAACGATATTTTAGACCTTTCAAAAGCGGAATCGGGGAAACTTGAAATTGTCCCGACAGAGTTTTTTCTGCCGTCTCTTATTAACGATACTGCTTTGCTCAATATCGTCAGGATTGGTTCAAAACCGATTGTTTTCACTATGTCGCTGTCGAATAATATTCCCGAAAAACTTATCGGCGACGAACTGAGAATCAAACAAATTCTGAATAATATTCTGTCAAATGCGTTTAAGTATACCGACAAAGGCAGTGTTAAATTCGATATTTCGGGTGAAATGTCGGATAAACATTTTTTAATTACATTCACTGTTTCAGACACAGGACAGGGTATTCGCGAAGAGGAACTGAAAACACTCTTTGATGAATATTCGCGTTTCAATAAAATCGCCAACCGCAAAACCGAAGGTACCGGTCTCGGTATGAATATCACGTCGCAGCTAATTTCGCTTATGGGCGGAACGATTGATGTGAAAAGCACATTCGGCGAAGGAAGCACATTCACCGTTATGCTGCCGCTTGAATTTTTGCAGAATACGGCGGCTATTTCCGAAGAAACGATAAAAAGGCTTTGTAATTTCACCTTCGCCGAAGCTGAAAAAATCGGCGAACGACGAGATCAAGTTCGCGACTATATGCCTTACGGCAAGGTGCTTATTGTTGACGATGTGGAAACTAATCTTTATGTTGCAAATGGGCTTTTAAAACCATACGGTGTTAATGTTACAACTGCCTTAAGCGGTTTTGAAGCTATTAAAATTATTAATTCGGGCAACAGTTTTGATATAATTTTTATGGATCATATGATGCCCGAAATGGACGGTATTGAAACTGTTAAAAAAATCCGCGAAATGGGTTATAAGTTACCGATTGCGGCTCTTACGGCGAATGCAATTATCGGGAATGAGACGATTTTCAAAGACAGCGGATTTGATGATTATATCTCAAAACCGATTGACGTTCGAGAACTCAACCGCATTTTAATAAAATTCATTCGTGATCGTCATCCTGAACAAGGGAAAATTAAGCCGTCGAAAAACGATAGAATGCCGCACAACATCAATGATAAAATCCTTGAAATATTTATAAAAGACGCGAGAAAAGCAGTCGTAAATTTGTCAGAGCAATTTGAAAACAAGGACTATAAAAATCTTGCAATCACAGCTCACGGAATGAAATCAGCGGCGGCGAATGCAGGGGAAGAAGAAGTTTCTGAAATAGCGAAAAAATTAGAATTCGCCGCGAAAAGAAACGATATAGAAACCGTTTCAATAACACTGCCCGAACTTCAAAAAAAGCTTAAGCAAATTATAGATGATGCAAAAACAGCAGAAGATACAGAGTCAAACGACAAGCAGATAATCAGCGAAACCGAACAAAAAGAACTGCTCACAAAAGCGGCGGCACACTGTGCCGATTATGATGAGCGAAACGCCGCAGCAGTTATCGCAAAAATGCGTGAGTTTGAACTTACGGACGACATTTTAAAACTGCTTGAAAACGTTGAAGTTCTTCTGCTTCACGCGGAATTTGAAGAAGCTGAGGCGAAAATCGCCGAAAAGCTGAAAGGACAAAATGAAACATCTGTTTATAATTAACCCGAAATCCTTCAATGATAAACAAGAGATGAATGTGTTTTCCGAGAATGTAAAAGATATTCTCGGTGAGGCGGCGAGCATTATAATTTCGCGTTATCCGAGGTATGCTATTTTTGAAGTCAACGAATATTTATCTGAAATGTCGGATTGCGGTGAGAAAGTGCGTGTCTATGCTGTAGGCGGCGACGGTATTCTGTTCGATTGTCTCAACGGTATGGCGAAATACCCGGGACACGAACTGACAAGCGTTCCATATGGCAATGCGAACGATTTTCTGCGTGCTTTCGGGGAGGAGAATGTTCAACTTTTTCGTGATATTAAACTGCTTTCAGAGTCGCCCTCCGTTTCGACCGACATTTTTCGATGCGGCTCAAATATGGCGATGAATACTACAGGAATCGGACTTGAAGGCTCATCTATTCTTGTAACTGAAAGTATGGCAAAGAAATTTTCAAAAATACCGTATATGCGAAAACTTATCCCTACACTTTATGTTCTCGGCGGGGTTGTTGTATTATTTAATGAAAAGCTGCGTTCGCAGTATTATAATATCTCCCTTGACGGGGTTGATTATTCGGGCGAATATATAGACATAAATATCGGAAACGGTTTCGCCAACGGCGGAAAAAGTTCTTCAAGCCCTTACGCCGTCCCCAACGACGGCTACCTTGATGCAATTTTCATTAAGAAAACACCGCTTTTAAAATCCCTTATAGCAGTAAGTTCATTTACAAGCGGAAATTTTGGAAAATTCCCCGATGTTTTTTTCCACGTGCGATTTAAGAAAATGCTCATTTCCTCCGAAGAACCGATACGAATTGACACAGACGGCGAAGCGTTTTATACATCTGAGGTTAATATCGAAATTAACCCCGGAGCAGTTAATTTTATTGCTCCCGAGGGTGTTACTTACAGACCGTTTAAAGATTTTTTGTCAAGGACATAGCGCAAATTTTTTGCATAATGTTCGTAATTTACCCGAAAAATAAAAAAAAATCAAGCGCGAAGGTGTTATTTTTGACACTTTCGTTTTTTTTGATGAAAAGTATGCTATAATGGTATAAGCGATATTTTCTTTATGGGAGATTATTTTATGAAAAATATGAAATAAAGAATCACGGCGATATTTGTCTCATTTTGTATGGTGATGATGCTGATGCCGATTACGGCGTTTGCGGAGGGGGAACCAACGACAACGGTAATCCCGGACGGCTCATACCCCCTCACCATAACCGCACCCGTGGGAGGCGCAACTATCGCTGACGCTTCGCTTGCTTCTGCTAACGACTATTTCACAGTCACATCTACACAATGGGCGGTTCACGGCTCGCAAACCTATTTAGCTCCCGGCTCATCATTCGGTTATGAGACAACATATGTTGCTACCGTAACATTAACGCCGAAAACAGGATATGAGTTCGGCGATGGAAACCCATATTATACCGCAAGCAACTTTTACACATCTGCATTCAATGCGTCAAAAGAAGGGGATAACTTAATAATTTTAATTAATTTCCCTCAAACAGGCTCTTCGCCGTTCATAATACCCGCGCCGATTTTTGGCAGTGACTATATCCCTGTACCCGGCGCAATCGCAGAAACCACAGTAACAGGTGAGGGTTATTCGGGTACGATTTCTTGGTCACCTGCACTAGAAAGCGGCGGTACATTCGGCTACGGAACAGTTTATGCCGCAACCGTAAGCCTTAATGCCGCATCACAGGATTTACCGTTCCCGACGGGTGCAAGTTCTGTCGGTGTGTTTAACCAAAGCGGCGGGACGGTAAGCGGTGTTACAAATACCGGGGCTGCGCTTACTTTCACTGTTACATTTCCTCAGACAGCCACCTTAAGAAAAATAAACTATCTTGGTACCCTCGCGAACTTTGACTCCCCCGAGCCGGGCGAAACTCCCGAATCAATCACTAATGCTACCACAGCAACATTTACAACTGCTTACAATGATAGAGGTTATACTGTTACAGGACTTTCGTGGTCAGGAACAATGAATGACGGCAAATTCGATTACGAAGAAACCTACACCGCAACTTTCACCCTCACAGCAAATCAAGGCTATGTTTTCGAATCAACGAATGAAATCACTTCGGCATACTTTTTTGAAGACGGAACGCCGACTATCACAGGCAATACAGGTAATGTTTTAACAGTTACGATTACATTTACAACAGGCTCTTTGATAATCACGATTGACGAGTTCGACCGCCTCACTGGCTTAGCCGCCCCGCAAGTACACAACGCGCCTGAAGAACTTGGCGACATTGACGACGACTACTCAGCCTTCGGCTATACCGCAACAGCCCTCTCTTGGGAAGGCACGCTTGATTCCGACGGTATGTTTGACTACAGCACAGTATATACCGCTTATGTAACACTAACTCCGATTGGTGATTATTACTTTGACGACACGGAAGGCTTTTATGACGATTTATTATCATCTTTCCACCAATATGCAACAAGCGCGGAAAACGGTGAACTTGAATCCGCAACTAAATTAATAGTTACTATCACATTCCCGGCGACCGCTTCAAAAACACCGATCGCAGTTACAGCCCTTCAAGGCTTCGACTCTCCTGTTGCACTTGCATACCCCGACACAGAAGTAACAACTAACTACACAGATTCGGGATACACGTTGACAATTGGTTGGGCTAACACTGACATTAATGCACAATTCGATTACGGTACAGACTATACTGCGACTTTTGTCCTCACGGCAGAGGACGAATATACTTTTGCAAATAACGTAAACTTAACGAATTTTATTCCGGGGAAAACTCCGACTGTAATAAGTAACACAGGCAGTGTTCTCACATTTACGGTTACTTTCACAACAAACTCAAGAACGCCCGTTACCTTACAACCCATAGTCGGCTTAAC
>JAISHV010000056.1 GCA_031262495.1 Ruminococcus sp. | reverse complement strand
GAGAATGTGCTTGACAAGACGTTTCAAACGATGTCTGACATAACCGATGTAAACTGCATGACCAACGCCGAACTCTCAGCGATAATCAACAAAATCACCGTTGACAAAGACGGGCAAATCGACATATACCTTAATTTGCTCAATGAAATCGGACTGGACAAATCTATTCTTATTAGCGACACCAATACATAAAGACGTAACTGAAAAACTAAAAATAAGTAACCCGCAACTGTATAAACAAGTCAAGAAAGTCCTGCAAAAGAATAAAACCGAAAGGCATTTACGCGGAGGGATTGCTACACAACTTAAGTATAAAAATCTGAAACCATAAACTCAAACAAAACGGAGGAAAATTTCCTTCGTTTTGTTTTTATTTTTAACAAAACTTACATAATTCTTTCACATTTTTTTGCTAAAATATTAGAGTGTGTTAATATCGCAATAGTAAATTAAATTGATAATTTTGAAAGTGAAACCTATAATATGGTAAATTACGGACTTACCGCCGAAGAAGTTCAAAAATCCCGCGCCGAAAACGGCTCAAACGGCTTGACAGAACAAGCCCGCGAAGGCTTTTGGGCGAAATTCGCGTCAAATTTAAAAGACCCGATGATGATTATTCTGCTTGTCGCACTCATTATAAACGTGATTTTCACGATTTTGGGGAAAACAGAGTGGTATGAGTCTGTCGGTATTGCCGCGGCTATACTTATAGCTACCCTTGTTTCGACTTTTTCTGAATATAAAAATGAGAATGCTTTCCAAAAACTTCAGGAAGAAGCCGCTCAAATAACCTGTAAGGTGTGGCGTGACGGTGAAATTATTGAGGTTTCGATAAACGAAATCGTCACCGGCGATGCGGTTGTGCTTCAAGCCGGGGATAAAGTGCCGGCGGACGGTTCGCTTCTTTCCGGCTCAATTAAGGTTGAGCAGTCGGCTTTGAACGGTGAGCCCGCAGAGGTTGCCAAATACCCGCTCACGCCCGAACAGATGAAAGGCGAATTCGACACCGATACGCATAATGACAATTCCGTGTTCCGCGGCTCTGTTGTGGCTTCCGGGAACGCTGTTATGCACGTCCGCTTAGTCGGCGACAAAACCATGATCGGCGGTATCGCCAAAGAAGTACAGGAAGACGACGGTCGCCAAACCCCGCTCCAAGTTAAACTAAGCGGTCTCGCGAAAGGTATAAGCAAATTCGGCTATATCGGCGGCGGACTAATCGCCGTAGCTCTCCTGTTTCAGCGCATTTTTATCGACAACGGCTTTAACGGCGCAGAAATTTCAGCATATTTCACCGATTTCGGCAATTTCTTCAAAGACTTTTTAGACGCCGTGATGCTGGCTGTAATTATAATAGTGATGGCAGTCCCCGAGGGCTTGCCGCTGATGATATCTATTGTTTCAAGTCTCAATATGGGAAAAATGCTCAAAGACAACGTCCTCGTGCGTAAGATTTCGGGCATTGAAACCGCCGGGAGTCTCAATCTCCTGTTTTCAGACAAAACAGGTACAATAACAAAAGGGCACCTTGAAGTTGTACTCTTTTCAGACGGCTTAGGGCTTGAATCACCGTCATTTACAGAAATCCCGCAGCCTATGCGGAGCAAACTCGGGCTGTGTATAAATGAAAACACCGACTCTGTTGTGTCGGGCGGAAAGATTATCGGCGGCAATTTAACCGAACGCGCCGTTTTGGCATTCACACAGGGTGTCGAAACAATCGGCGCAAAGAAACTTGCGGCTATACCTTTTAATAGTGATAATAAATATTCTGCATCTTTCATTGAAACCGCCGACTTTAAAGGTACTGTAATAAAAGGCGCGCCCGAACGCCTACTGCCGCGCTGTAAACACTTTTTCGGCTCAAAAGGCGAGAAGCTCCCCATTGACGATAACTGGATAATCAACAAAAAAATAGATGAACTTGCCGACCGCGCAATACGTGTTTTGGCGTTTGCAATAAGCAACGACCCGATTACCGATAATGAGCACGGCGAGCCTGTAATCCCTGAGAAAAACTGGACTTTCGTCGGAATTGTCGGCATCCGCGATGAAGTGCGCCCCGAATCGGTTACGGCAATGAAAGAGGTTATGGACGCGGGCGTTCAGGTAGTTATGATTACGGGCGACCGCAAAGAAACCGCCGTTGCTATCGCCAAAGACGCAGGGCTTGTTACACAGCCTACGGATGTAGTATGGACTTCCGATGAATTCAATCAGCTTGATGATGAAACTGTTAAACAAAATTTACCGAATCTGCGTGTTATAGCGCGTGCTTTACCGCACGACAAGAGCCGTTTGGTGAGAATAGCTCAAAGTATAAACCTTGTCGTAGGCATGACAGGCGACGGCGTGAACGACTCCCCTGCCCTCAAGGCGGCTGATATAGGGTTTGCCATGGGCTCGGGCACGGAAGTCGCAAAAGAAGCCTCCGAAATCATCATCATGGACGACAACTTCAATTCCATTGACAAAGCGATTCTATACGGGCGCACTATCTTTAATAATATCAGAAAATTCATCGTATTCCAATTGACAATCAATGTCAGTGCCGTTTTAATCAGCTTTATAGCACCGTTTATCGGTTTCCATGAGCCGCTGACAATTACACAAATCTTGTGGATTAACCTTATAATGGATACGTTAGCGGCAATAGCATTCGGCGGCGAACCCGCACTTCACCGATATATGCGCGAAAAACCCAAACGCCGCGACGAACCCATTCTCTCAAAAGCTATGATGAGCGAAATCGCCGTAGGCGGTCTGCTGATACTCACCCTCGCTATTGTTTACCTTAAAGTACCTTTTGTAACAAATATTTTCGCACAAAACACAAATGTCCTAAGCGGAACACACACAGTCACGCAACACCTTATGACAGGATTCTTCGGATTTTTCGTGTTCGCGGCGGTATTTAATGCATTTAATGCGCGTACAGACAGAATTAACCTCTTTGAAAATATCACATTGAATAAAGGTTTCCTCCGTGTAATCGGATTGATTGTAGTCATTCAGGCGGGACTTCTCTATCTCGGAGGTGCAATATTCAACTGTTTCGGGCTCACATTGCCTGAATGGCTCGTAGTGCTCGGCTTCGCGATTGTAATTATACCGGTGGATTTGTTGAGGAAAGTCCTGACAAGGCAAAAAAAATACAGCAAATAAGATTTAACAATAAACTCTCATAACCGACTTTAATGCGGAAATGAGAGTTTTCCATTAACTGAATTTAAGGCGTTTTGCCGCTCTGTCCTCTGTCTTCTGACTTCTGACTTCTGTTTTGGTTAAATTGCACAAAAAACTCACATAAAATTTTACATATAAAACGTTTGTAATCAGTTTAAAATTATGCTATAATAGATTCGTACTATTTGGATATACTTATTTTATAGTAAATTTTGTATATTCTAAATTAACATAAACGGAGGAAAAAATTAAATGTCAAAAAAATGGGTATATCTGTTTACCGAAGGCAACGGCACTATGAGAGAACTTCTCGGCGGTAAGGGCGCAAACCTTGCCGAAATGACCAATCTCGGGCTTCCTGTGCCGCAGGGCTTCACGATTTCAACCGAAGCTTGCACACAGTATTATGAGGACGGCAAAGAGATAAACAGCGAAATTCAGGGTCAAATCCTTGAATATATCACCAAAATGGAAGAAATCACCGGCAAAAAATTCGGTGATAAAGAGAACCCCCTGCTTGTTTCCGTTCGCTCGGGCGCAAGAGCATCAATGCCCGGTATGATGGACACTATCCTCAACCTCGGCTTGAATGACGATGTGGTTGAAGTTTTAGCGAAAAAATCCGGCAACGAACGCTGGGCATATGACTGCTACAGACGTTTTATTCAGATGTATTCTGACGTTGTTATGGAAGTCGGCAAGAAATTCTTTGAACAGCTTATCGACAAGATGAAAGAAGAAAAAGGTATCACACAGGATACAGAGCTTACTGCTGCCGACCTTAAAGAGCTTGCTAATCAGTTTAAAGCTGAATATAAGAGCAAAATCGGCGAGGATTTCCCGTCAGACCCCAAAGATCAGCTTTTCGGTGCGGTTAAAGCCGTATTCCGCAGCTGGGACAACCCCCGCGCAAACTACTACCGTATGCAAAACGAAATCCCCTACTCATGGGGTACAGCCGTTAACGTTCAGTCAATGGCATTCGGCAATATGGGCGATACATCCGGTACAGGCGTTGCATTTACACGTGACCCGGCTACAGGCGAAAAGAAGCTGATGGGCGAATTCCTCATGAACGCACAAGGCGAAGACGTTGTTGCTGGCGTTCGTACACCTAATAAGATTGCACAGCTTGAACAAGTTATGCCCGAGGCTTATAACGAATTCGTTAAAATTTGTTCTACTCTTGAAAATCACTACCATGATATGCAGGATATGGAGTTCACCATCGAAGACACGAAACTCTATATGCTCCAAACTCGTAACGGCAAGAGAACCGCAGCGGCGGCTTTGAAAATTGCCTGTGACCTTATTGACGAAGGCATGAAGACCGAACAGGAAGCTCTTTTAATGCTTGACCCGAAACAACTTGATGCAGTTTTACACCCGCAGTTTGATGCGAAAGCACTCAAAGCGGCTAAACCCGTAGGCAACGCCTTAGCGGCTTCCCCGGGAGCGGCTTGCGGTAAAGTCGTATTCACGGCAGAAGATGCTGTAGAACTCGGCAAACAAGGCGAAAAGGTTGTTTTAGTACGTCTTGAAACTTCACCCGAAGATATTGAGGGTATGCACTACGCTCAGGGTATCTTAACCGTTCGCGGCGGTATGACCTCTCACGCGGCTGTTGTTGCGCGCGGAATGGGTACTTGCTGTGTATCGGGATGCGGCGAAATCAAGATGGATGAAGAAAACAAACAATTTGAGCTTGCAGGCAGAACCTATAAAGAGGGCGAATATATCTCCCTTGACGGTACTACCGGTAACATCTACGGCGAAGCTATTCCCACAGTTCCCGCGTCTGTTGAGGGCAACACTTACCTCAAGAGAATTATGGAACTTGCAGATAAATTCCGCACACTTGAAGTGCGTACAAACGCAGATACACCCAAAGATGCACAGCAAGCGGCTTCATTCGGCGCACAGGGCATTGGGCTTTGCCGTACTGAACATATGTTCTTTGAGCCCGACCGTATCGAAGCTATCCGCGAAATGATTTGCTCCGATACCAAAGAAGACCGCGTTAAGGCTCTTGCGAAACTTGAACCTATGCAGCAGGGCGACTTTGAACAGCTCTATGAAGCAATGGAAGGCAAACACGTTAACATTCGTTTCCTCGACCCGCCTCTCCATGAATTCGTTCCCACAGAAGAAAAGGATATCGAGCTTTTAGCGAATAATCAGGGCAAAACCGTTGCCGATATCAAGGCAATTATCAGCTCACTCCACGAGTTTAACCCGATGATGGGACACCGCGGCTGCCGTCTCGCAGTAACCTACCCCGAAATCGCAGAAATGCAGACAAACGCTGTAATCAAAGCGGCTATTGCAGTTTCAAAACGCCACCCCGAATGGCATATCGTGCCTGAAATCATGATTCCGCTCGTTGGCGAAGTAAAAGAGCTTAAGTTTGTTAAGGATGTTGTTGTTAAAACTGCCGATGCTGCAATCGTAGCTGCCGGTGTAGACCTCACTTATAAAGTAGGTACAATGATTGAGATTCCCCGTGCAGCACTCACAGCCGCTGAAATCGCAAAAGAAGCTGAATTCTTCTCATTCGGTACAAACGACTTAACACAAATGACATTCGGTTTCTCACGTGATGATGCAGGTAAATTCTTACCCGCATACTATGAGAACAAGATTTACGAGAACGACCCGTTTGCACGTCTTGACCAAGTCGGCGTAGGCAAACTCATGAAGATGGCTATCGAAGACGGTAAAACCACACGCCCCGACATTATGCTCGGTATCTGCGGCGAACACGGCGGCGACCCCTCAACGATTGAGTTCTGCCACAAAATCGGCTTAACCTACGTTTCATGCTCACCGTTCCGTGTGCCCATAGCTCGTCTTGCGGCGGCTCAGGCTGCTCTTAAATAACAGAAGTCAGAAGTCAGAGGACAGAAGACAGAGCAACTGAATAACTAAAATTAAGATAATAGAAAAATCTCATTACCGCCTTAACCGTGGTAATGAGATTCTCATTTACGCCTTTATCAGAGGTTTTCAGCCGCTCTGACATCTGACCTCTGATATCTGACCTCTGTATAAAGAAAGGTTATTATGAAGTCTAAAATCCCCGTTGATCATAATCAGGCAATGGAAGAAATATCCCTCGCCACAGAAGAAATCTACAACGGCAGCATTATAAACGTCCGCCGCGATATCGTCTTGACCGGCAATATGAAACAGGCTTTCCGTGAGGTAGTAGAACACGGCGGCGGTGTAGCTGTCGCGGCTTTGACCGATAAGAATGAAATGCTGTTCGTCAAACAATTTCGCTATCCTTTCGGCGAAGCTTTGATTGAAATCCCCGCCGGGAAGCTTGAAAAAGGTGAAGACCCTGCCAAATGCGGTTTGCGCGAACTTAAAGAGGAGACAGGTGCCATTCCGAGTGAATTTTTCCCGCTGACGGTAATTTACCCGACAGTAGCCTATTGCACAGAAAAAATCCACATTTTCTGCGCACGCGGTTTGAGATTCACAAAAACAAAATTTGATGAGGATGAATTTATAGAACTTATAAAAATCCCCCTCGAAAAAGCCGTAGAAATGGTTGAAAACGGCGAAATAAAAGATGCTAAAACTGTAGCCGCGATACTTTTAACACATTTAAAATCAAAGCCGGTGACCCGGCAGGACTGATTCGCGGCGCGGCAACCGCGCAGTGCAGCAACGCTGCGTATTGCTGATGGGAGTCTTTCATTAAATCGCGATACTCACCGCGTAGAAGAAAATATTTATTCTTTGAATTCTGTCAATTAGGATTAAATAATTTTTGGATAAATCATTACCTTTTTCGGTTGACAATTAGAAAAAAATGTGATATAATATAATTAATTGATTAATCACATTCGGAATATCTTATTTCCGGATCGGGAAAGGGAAGATATGACATATGAAAAATCCTGCGGTGCGATTGTTTATCGCCGTCACCACGGGAATATTGAACTTCTGCTTATAAAACACGTAAACAGCGGGCATTGGTCGTTTCCGAAGGGGCACGTTGAGCCTGATGAGTCGGAATCCGAAACCGCATCCCGCGAAATCATGGAAGAAACAGGCATTGACGTAATCCTTGATACATCGTTTCGCGAGATAGTTACCTATTATCCGAAAAAAGAAACGCGCAAAAACGTAATCTATTTCTTAGCTAAAGCCAAAAACTTTGACTTCAAAAAACAAGACGAGGAAATCGAAGAAATTAAATGGGTTGATATGGGTAATGTCAATGCCGTTTTAACATACGAAAACGATAAAACCATTGCCGAAAAAGCAAAAAAGATGATAACACTGTAAACACAGAAATCAGATGTCAGAAGACAGAAGTCAGAAAATGACAATCTTGTTTTTCGCCCTATTTTCGGAGATTTTGTGAATTTCGATTTCTGACCTCTGATTTCTGATTTCTGCCCTCTGAATTGTGTCCTAATTATGAAATTTTAAGCAAACCCCTTGCTTTTTTTAAAAAAATGTGATACAATAGTGAGTACTGTAATTCGTATTTATAGGTGTGCGGGTATTTTTGCAACGATAAACCGCGAACCGTGTCAGGCGGGGAACCGAGCAGCACTAAGTGAATTTACCGTGTGCTGAAATCCCCGTACACCTATGCATATGAGTTACAAATATTGTAAAGGAGGAAATATCTATAAAGAGATTTCTTGCGCGCTGGGTAAGACTGTCACCGGGCGTTTTACTGTTTTTTTTATTTGCTTTGCTTGTGTTGACAATCGCGGAAATATGGTTTGACATCAGTAAAACAGCGATTATCGGCGCGTCTTACGCTATTTTATTGTACAGCTTCTTTACTGCCGCTTTTAACTGGGATATTTCCCGCCCTGAAAACGACCGCCGTATTATCGGTGACACATTCAGCGGACTGAAAAAATCAGCGCGGCTTTTTTCGCGTTCATATAAAGAACTGATGAGCGGGAATTTCGCTACAGCTTTAGACGGATTCAATGAAGTAAAAGCTATGAAACTTTCGCCGAAAGAAAAAGCGGTTCTTTTCTTTTTCCTCGGGAAAACTTATGAGCTTATGGGTTACCCCACTAATTCTGCAAATTTCTTCAAAGATTCTATCGACCAAGGAATAAGTTTTGATGAAGTCTATATAAAATGCGGGCGAATGATGGTTGCCTGCGGGAATTTTTCAGGTGCAGAAGATGTTTATAATGAACTGCTTTCCCGCGAAACCTATTTAGATACCGTTTACACAGACCTTGGAATGGCATTTTTAAAAGCCGATGAGCCCGATCGCGCCCTTGAAGCTTTTTCATCCGCTCTTAAACGCAATTTAAACTACGCCTTTGCGCTTGGCGGTATGGCGGTTGCCTATCTTTTAAAGAAAGACGCAGAGAATGCGAATTTCTTCTATGCTAAGGCAGTACTCAATAATATTGAGGAATTAGACGGTTTTACGGATTATTATATCGGTATAGCCGAAAGTCAAGGAATTTTAGAATCTTTAACCATAAAACCAAAACCGAAAGTCTACATCGACCCGCAAAGTCTGATTACACAGGCGATGCAGAATTAGGCGGTGGAAGATGTACGTAGCTCTATATCGCAAATATCGACCGGCAATATTCGATGATGTTGTCGCGCAAAATCATATCACCGAAACCCTGAAAAATCAAATTGCCGCCGGCAAAACCGCTCACGCTTATCTGTTTACAGGTTCACGCGGGACCGGTAAAACCACTTGTGCACGAATTTTCGCGAAAGCCGTAAACTGTCTTCATCCAAAAAACGGTAACCCTTGCCTTGAATGTGAAATATGCCGCGAAGCCGAAAACGGCACACTGCCAGATATTACCGAAATCGACGCCGCCTCAAATAACGGCGTAAACGACGTGCGGGAACTGCGCGATTTCGCAGTTTATTCCCCCGAACAATGCCGATATAAAGTTTATATTATAGATGAAGTCCATATGCTGACAAAAGATGCATTTAATGCACTTTTAAAGATTATGGAAGAACCCCCTGAACACGTTAAATTCATTCTTGCAACGACAGAAATTCATAAAGTTCTGCCCACGATTATTTCACGCTGCCAGCGTTTTGATTTCAGGCGCGTTGATACAGACGGGATAGAAAAACGTCTCCAATATGTTTCAGAACAAGAAAATATTACGCTCACAGCAGCCGCCGCGTCGCTCATTGCGAAAACCTCAGACGGCGGTATGCGAGATGCATTATCGCTCCTTGATACGTGTACAGCTTATTCGTCGGACGTAACGCTTGATATTGTTTCGAGTGCGGCGGGGATAGCGGGGCGCGAGTCACTTTATGAACTCATAGACGCGATTACCGCGAAAGATACGGCGAAAGCTATCGGGATTACCGATGAGCTTTACCGTATGTCTAAGGACTTAACTAAACTCTGTGACGAACTTATTGAGCAATACCGCAACATTATGCTTCTTAAGGCTCTGCCGAACAATACCGAAAATATAATTTGCCTGCCCGATGAAATGACGAAACTCAAGGCTGTAGCCGAAAAAATGACTATGGACAGCATTTTATCCGATATTTCGCTGATGAGGGAATGTGCGGATAAACTCCTGAGGGCTTCAAATAAAAGGGCGGAATTTGAATTTCTGTTAATTTCACTCTGTTCTGCTATTAAAACAGAAACACCGCTGAATACGGAAATCACCGATAAAATCAAAATGCTTGAGCGGCGTATAACGGACTTATCGTCAGCACCGCAAACGCATCCCCAACCCAACCCGGCACCGCCGCCGCAATATGCGGTAAACCCGCTGCCGCCTCAAACAAAAACAGATTTATCAAAAATTAACATCAATGATTTTGCCGAAATGCATGAATGGGCAGAAGTTTTAGAACGCTTCACTCAAGTTTTGCCCGGTGTAGCGGGGACTTTGAAGAATTCTAACGCGAAATATTATGAGAATATTCTGCTCATATATTCGCGTAACGAATTTTTCCTTGACTTACTTAAAAAGCCGGAAAATTCAACGAAATTGCGTGAAACCATCGCAGAAGTCACAGGCAAATTTTTCACAATCAGAGCAAAAGTTGTAAAAACAGACGAAGGTATTATTAAGAATTCAGGCGAGGAACTTATTTCAAAAGCCTTGATGAATAATATCCCTGTCGAAAAAATAAATTAACGGCGAATCTGCGTATTTAAAGTTTTCATCAGCAGAAATCTTTCAAACCGTTTGTTCAAAAATGAAATGGAGTTTAATATGAAAGCAAGATTACCCCAGAATATGCAAACCAGAGGCGCGTCAAATATGAATGATATGATGCGTCAGGCTCAAACTATGCAAACCAAAATCACCGAACTCACCGAAGAAATCGAACAGCGCACATTTGATATAGCAGTTGGCGGCGGAATGGTTTCTATAAAGATGAAAGGTAACAAAGAGGTACTGGATATATCCATCAACCCCGAAGTTGTTGACCCGGACGATATCGAAACACTTCAAGACCTCATTATCAGCGCATTCAACGCCGGAATTACACAAATAAATACTACAACAGAAGAAGAAATGTCAAAAATCACAGGCGGAGTATCTTTCCCGGGATTGTTCTGATTCATCAATTTTAAAACTTATTCAACTAATATTCGTATGATTTTACCTGTGTAAATACTACTGACTGTGTATACTGAGCGCATAGTAAATATGGCTTACTGTATACGCGTTATGTAAAATTGCAGTGACCGAGGATTAGTGATAAAGGAGTAATCTTATGACTTATTATGATATTGATCTGTCAAAACCGTTAGACAAAACAGATCCTTACAAAGTTATAAATCCGTACATGGTATATGATTTTATTAAGAGTCTTAATCTAAATGATGAACTTCACGAAGAAAATATCAAGAGATTGCTGCTCGTCAAAAGATCTGAAAAACTTTATTATCCTTCATGTGCTGCAACATACGTGATGGTGCTTATAGATAACGGCGTTAAATTTGTGACAAAATCGGAAATTTCTGAAATATTTAACATGACGGAAGATGAAATTGATACAAAGATTAAGCTTAAATATGACAATATGTTTTATTTCATCAAATACTACGAAAATTGTTATGACGAATATCATTTTAAAGACGGATTTATCACAAAAGACAGTAAAGGCAGAATGAAAACAGTATTCCCTTGTTCTGAACTTGAATATGAATACGGCTTATACGTTCAAAAACATACTCCAAACCATAAAAAACTCTATATATAGGTAATTTTAAACCTTATACTGTAAAATATTTAAGGGTGTTTGAATGTCAAACAGTACGGCATTGCCGCTTGTGATTTTAACGGAAAATTTCGCAAAGCTCCCGGGTATCGGAATGAAAACTGCCGAGAGACTCGCGTATTATGTTATGCAGAGCCCGAAAGAATATGCCGAAAGTTTTGCCGCCGCACTGATTGATGTAAAAAATTCAGTAACAGAATGTAAAATCTGCTGTAATTTTTCAGAAAGTGAAATTTGCGGTGTTTGTAAAAACCCCAAGCGCGAAGCTTCAACCATTTGCGTTGTAACGACACCGAAAGACATAGAAAGTTTTGAACGCACAAACGAGTATCACGGCGTATATCATGTGCTTCACGGTTTGTTGTCTCCGATGGATAATATAAGACCCGATGATATTCGCATTAAAGAATTGCTCATTCGCCTGCAAACTCCCGAAACACCCGTAAAAGAAGTGATAATGGCGACAAACCCGACAGTTGAGGGCGAAGCAACAGCTATGTATATAGCGAGGCTCTTAAAACCGCTGGGCATTAAGGTAACACGTATTGCACTGGGGATTCCCGTAGGTTCAAGCTTAGAATACGCAGACAGCGTAACACTATGGCGTGCAATACAAAACAGAAATGAATTGTAGGAAATGACAGAAAATTTCCGTTTCTCTTAGTGATTTCAACGAAAATGATTTTTTCCGCTTGACACAGACAAATAAATGTAATATAATATTACAGTCAACTTTTTTCAAGGATAAAAGGATAAAAGTTGTTGCGAAGCAACAATTTTCTGTCCTCTGTCCTCTCGCATCTGTCCTCTGTAATGGGATATAGCCAAGCGGTAAGGCAACGGACTTTGACTCCGTCATTCCGGTGGTTCAAATCCACCTATCCCAGCTTGAAAGTGAACGCGAAGCGTTCAAATTCTGTCCTCTGTCCTCTCGCATCTGTCCTCTGTAATGGGGTGTAGCCAAGCGGTAAGGCACCTGACTCTGACTCAGGCATCCGGGGTTCAAATCCCTGCTCCCCAGTAGAAAGAAAACGTCCTTTTTGGTTGAAAAGGGCGTTCTTTTTCTGTCTTCTGTCCTCTCGCCTCTGTCTTCTGTGTGGGCATCCGGGGTTCAAATCCCTGCTCCCCGGTAAAAATGTTCGTGTGTCAATTATAGTCAATTACAGAATATGTAAATCGTTTCATTACCAATAAACGATTTGTATCCCATTTGCGTTTACCAATAGGTAAAAATATTTTACTATATATCGTGTTCTCTCCCTCTTGACAACTCCCAAAATATGCGATATAATACGAATATGAAAAATAATAATCCTAACCTCAAAGGCAACGGTCGCCCCGAACCCCCACTCCGCCGCTTCATAAATACTTTCTTCTCCGCAAAGCTCGAATTTCGCGTGCGGCTTTTTAACGTGCTTGCTCTTGCGGGAACGGCAGTCGCCTTTTTTATTGGGCTTTCGCTGCTTCTTACGGACGGGAGTATCGTTTTAGTTCTTGTAGATTGGGCTTCGGCGGCACTTGCGTTCGGGCTTATGGTCTATGCCGCGAAAACGCAGAAATATGTGCAGTGCTATTTTATAACGGTTTTTGTAATATTCTTAGGGCTGTTTCCGTTTCTCTACTTCAATATGGGCGGTTATCGAAGCGGCGTGACGTCTGCCTTTTTGCTGTCAATCGTTATGACCGTTTTTATGCTCGAGAAAAAGGCGGCTTATATCATCGTTTCGCTTGAACTTCTTGTTTATTCGGGCTGTATGGCGTTCTCGTTTTTCTACCCCGGTCTTGTGACCGAATACCCTAACGAAATTGAAGTATTTATCCACAACTTAGTGACATTTTTGGTAACAGCCGTTTCGCTTGCAGTTATTTCACTCGTGCATTTTGGTATGTATAACGCCCAACAAAAAAAACTGAATGAGCAAAACACCACGCTTGAACAGGCGAACAAAACAAAAACCGAATTTCTCACAAATGCTTCTCACGAAATGCGAACGCCGCTCACCGTTGTTTCCGTAAATATTCAAATGGTTATGGGGCTTTTGAAGGACATCGAGAAACAGGCTGAAAACGCTGACGCGGAGAAATTACTTATCAATTCGCAAAATGAAATTATGCGGCTGTCGCGTATGGTCGGCGGTATGCTTACGCTTGCTTCAATGTCTGAAAATACGGACAAGCAAAAACTCGATTTAACGTCACTGATGAAAAGCGGAATTGAAATGCTTCGTATGAACGTCGAAAGCCGCGGCAATACCTTAAAATCCGATATTGAGCCGGGGCTTTTCGTATTCGGGAATGCGGATTTGCTGTCGCAAGTCTTAACAAATCTTTTGCAGAATGCGAGAGCCTATACCGAAAACGGCACAGTAACCGTTACTGCAACAAAGCAAGGCAGTGAGATTGCCGTTACCGTAAGCGACACAGGCACAGGTATACCGCCGGAGTTTCTGCCGAATGTGTTCGATCGCGGTGTATCTACGGGCGGTACAGGCTTCGGGCTGTATTTATGCAAAACGGTTGTGGAATCGCACGGCGGACGAATATGGATTGAAAGCTCTATTGAAAACGGTCGCGGAACTTCCGTTTGTTATGTGTTGCCGTTTTATGAGGGGCAATTCGGGGCAACCGTTGCCTTCGGAGGGGACGAATGAAAGCTTTAATACTGCTTGTTGAAGACAATGAACAAATTCAGCGCGGCAATGAATGGCTGTTCACAAAGGAAGGTTTTGACGTAATGACTGCTCTTACGCTTCGTGAAGCAAGAGAGCGTATGAGCGAAAAAATGCCTGATGCGATTGTGCTTGATATTATGCTCCCGGACGGAAGCGGACTGGATTTTATGCGTGAACTAAGGCAGACTTCAAACGTGCCCGTTTTGCTTCTCACAGGGCTTACCACGCCGGAGGATATTGTAAGAGGGCTCACCGAGGGCGGCGACGATTATCTTACAAAGCCTTATGACTTCAATGTTCTACTCGCAAGGGTGGAAGCCCTTCTCCGGCGTGCAGGGCGGCTTACGGAGGTCTTACAGAAAGGCACACTCAAGCTTGACGTTATGTCAGGGCAGGCGAATGTGAACGGCGTTGATTTGCTTCTTACGCAAAAAGAGTTTGCACTCCTGTTGCTGTTTATGCAGAATGAGAAACAGGCTTTAAGCTTGGAACAGATATATGAAAAGATTTGGAAAGCCCCGATCGGGAACGACACCCGCGCTCTGCGGAAGCAGATTTCAAACCTGCGGTCAAAGCTTGAAGAAGCCGATTGTGACTACACGCTGAACACGGTTTACGGAGGCGGTTATCGGTTTGAGTTTAAGAAAAATTCTGAATTGTGAGGATTTCTTCACAATTCGTTTTTTCACTTCAAATCTGTCTTAAACTATGATATAATGAAAGCAGCCTATGGAAAATCCGTGCGGCTGCTTTTTGATGTTACAAAACATAGAACGAAAAAAGAGTTTATGCAGAAAGTATAACTATTTAGGAGATTTGTCTTATGAAGATAAAAACATTTGGAAAAAGAATTACGGCGATATTTGTCACTTTTGCTATGGTGATGATGCTTTTACCCGTGGGGGTGAGTGCGGAAGAACCCGACTACACCAAGCCGACGGTCGTCAGCGTCACTCCGAGCGGTACTGACGTACCTTGCGAAGGCAACTTAGTTATAACCTTTAGTGAGGCGATTACCAGAACACAAGACGGCGGAATCAGGATCATTGAAACAGAGGGATCATACGAAGCGGCATATCTGGAGAGCAGTTCCGGCACTTGGTCAAATGATAACACTACACTTACCATCGCATACTCCGGTCTTAGAGCAAACACAGGATATTATCTGCGTATATATAGCTTTATGAGTGTTGACAACAAATGGATGGATGATGACACCAGTCACACATTCACAACCACAACCGAAAACAATTCTAACGTTACAGTTACCTATCTGAGTATCAGCCCGGTGAATACTGACCTTACAGAGGGCTACACCGACCCGCCAATCTTAACCGCCAGTGTTACCTTTGACAATTCGCAATTTTCCGACCTAAGCGGCTACACCTTTGAGTGGCAGTATAGGAATGGCATCAGAGATACGTATCAAACAATCGAAGGAGCTAATGGATTAACACTGACTATCCCAACGGGTCTGATTTACGATGTTGCAGATACAAATAATAGTAATTATAGCGGTAAAACGCCCTATTCATTTATATGTAAAATTTATAAGGACACAGTTGAACTTCTCACATCAAGTCCGGTTTATGTTAATGTATCTCAAGCGGCAAGTACCCAACCGACAGTCACAAGCGTTGAACCGACCGAAGACCCCCCATTGCTTAACGGAAGTATTAGAATTAGGTTTAGCGAAGCAATTAACACAACAAACTCCGGATCTGTTTCGCTTAGTGCCGATGATTCTACAGTCGAATTATCTTCATTCTCGTGGAACTCTGATAATACGAGTTTAACAGCCGCATATACCGGGCTTACCGCTTCAACCGAATATACAGTAAACATCTCCGGCTTTACAGACACCGCGGGGAACGTGATGGACACGGACAACGAGCATACTTTTACCACAGGCTCTGTTGAGGCATTACCGACGGTTGACAGTTTAGTTATAACTTCTGAAAGCAGCAATATGTATATTACAGAAGGGCAGGATAATTTTACGCTGACAGCAACGCCTTATCGAGGTGGTGTAGCGATTACCGGCACTGACTTAGAAGGGCTCACATTTCAATGGATTAACGCTCATGCGACTATGATTAATTCCGGGACCGGTGCTATTCAAGGTGCTACATCACAAACATATACACTACCCACTAATTTAACCTGTGAAGGCGGAGCCATTGAGAACGATTCTGTTACAAAAGGATATTATTACAACTGTAGTGTTTACTATGGCGATTATTTAATATATCAAGGCAACAACAGCGTTTTCGTGAGAATTTATCCTACGACTTCACCGTTTGTCCCGGTAGAAAGCATAACTGCATTACCGGAAACAGCGACAGTCGACGTACCTCTTACACTCTCGGGAACGGTTACGCCGAGTAATGCAACAAATAAAACAATCATTTGGGAAGTAATTAATCCCGGAGATACCGAAGCAACTATTAGCAGCAGCGGCGTTTTCACAGCGACCGCAACCGGCACGGCAAGGGTAAGAGCAATTGTACGGTATGGATCAGAGACCGGAGATTATTCTCAAGTGTTTACAATCACAGTGTCTGAAAGCGGACAGGGCGGGGGCGAACCCTCGACCGATACAACGATAACCGCCCTCGAAGCTCTCACCGGCTTTCCCACCCCTGCACCGGGCGGAACTCCCGCAGGTATAACCGGTTACGAAACAGATTACACAAACTACACTATAACAGCTATCGACTGGTATTATAGTCTTACAACACCATTCGAATACGGCACATATTACGCCACCACCTTAACATTAACGCCGGAGCCGGGCTTTGTGTTCGACGGCACGGAAGGGTATTATGACAGTTTATTAACGACCTTCCACGAAAATGCAACAATCGCGGAAAAAGACGGCAATGACTTAGATATTATTTTAGTTTTCACAATGCCTGATATAAACCCGACAACCAACACCGTCACCGTAACCGTAAATAAAGACAGCAGTGCATTTGAATCACACGGCAAAACGTTCAAACTGCAAAAAACAACAGTAAATGGCGTTACTACAGAGTATACAGGAACAGGCACAAACGGAACTGTTACATTTAATGATGTCGAGGCAGGGGATTATGGGCTTTTTGACGGTTCTTCCAGAGTAGCCTATGTTACAGTTGACGGAGACGAGACAGCAACACTGAATTACTACACAGTCGACTTTAACAGCATTAGCGGTTCGCTTGTTGATTCACAAGTGGTTTTAAGCGGGAGAAACGCAACTCGACCGACAAACCCGACAAAGTCAGGCTACACTTTCCGGGGTTGGTCTTCAAATGAAACGACATATACTCCATATAGTTTAACATCAAATACCATTACAGGGACGTTAACACTCTATGCGTTCTGGGATGTTGATACTTCGGGTCAGCTTAGCAGCAATGCAACGCTTGTCGGTTTAACAGTAAGCGAAGGAACACTCTCGCCTGCATTTACATTAAGTGTATATTCATTCACCGCAAGTGTTCCGTATAGTGTTGATAGGATAACGATTGGTGCAACAATTCAATCCCCGTATGCAACTGTAACAGGAGATGGTGAACACACGCTGAATGTCGGCGATAACACAATTAACGTAGTTTGCAGAGCCGAGGACGGCGTAACAACAAAGACTTATACGATAGTGGTTACAAGAGCCGCAGCACCGGCGACACCCGACCCGACACCCGATCCAGCGCCCGACCCTACACCCGATCCTACGCCCGACCCGACACCCACACCTACTCCCTCTACTCCGTCATATACACCCCCTGCACCCGCTCCCGCACCTACACCCGACCCGACACCGATCCCCGACCCGACCCCTGCACCCGCTCTCCCTCCCGAAGAAAACCCTTATGTTATCCCCTCAATGGAAGTTGAGCAAACGGAAACAGGAACGCAATACACAGCGGCGAACGGTGCGACTTCTACAGTTACCGTTTACCGAAGACGAGGGCGTTAAGATTGAAGCCGGGCTTAATGAAAAAGGCTCTGTAAACAGCCAGTCAACAGCGGCGGCAGTTGCAGAAGCGGCGGCAATCGCACAGGCAAACGGCGAAACATCTGTTGAATTTGAACTCCCGGAGGGTACAAAGGGCATTTCGGCATCAGCCGTTCAAAAACTCGTTGATGCGGCGGGCGACACGGAAGTTGTCGTAAATATCCCGACCGTAGTTGACGGCGAAGCAGTCGGAAGCGTTTCCGTACCGCTCACAAGCGATTCCGGGCAAATCCTCACGGGAATGACTTTCGACACAAAACGCACCGAACAAGTTGAAAACTATGTCGCAAACAAATGGGACACAGAAGTCCTCGGAAGCTTTGAAACTGCACAAAAAGGCGGCTGGGGTGCGACAGCAACACTTTCAATCGGGCTTGAAAAACTCGGCTTCTCGGCTGATGACGGAACAAAACTTTATGCTTTGATTTATGATACCAAGGCTAAGAAATGGTATCAAAGCAATGCAGAAGTTATCGACGGAGAGGTTGTTATAAAAACAAAACGAAGCGGAATTGTCACTATTGTGACAGAGCCGGTTAAAAAGTAAATAAATCGAAATGGGCTTCCGCAAATTCAAATTGCGGAAGCTCATTTTTTACAAATCCGCGAAGAAAGTAATTTCTTCGCGGATAATTTGTCTATTAATAAAAACTTTACAATCAAAATTGCAAAGTTTACTTGACAAAATGTGCAAAGTGTGCTATACTAATTATGCAAAGCATATTTTGCATCGGAGGATTC
>JAISHV010000035.1 GCA_031262495.1 Ruminococcus sp. | reverse complement strand
GCTGCTTGATTTAGTCTTACTCACCCGTTTTGTATATTCACTTCAAGCAACATACAAGAAAAAATATCCAAAGAGTATCCAAATGTAAAGTTTTAGTTGGTGCTGGGTAGTAGGGGCGGGCGCCCCGCCCGCCCGTTTACCCCACATTCGACCGTGTTGTTTGGGTGTGCGGGCGACCGAGGGCGGTCGCCCCTACAAAATCTGTATTCTGTATTCTGTCATTCTGATATATGCTCCACCGCATTATCAATAATCGTCCTGATATGCTCATCGGCGATAGAATAGAGGAGATTTTTCCCCTCTCTTGTGAATTTGACTAAGCGGGTTTGTTTTAAGAGGCGGAGTTGGTGGGAAATCGCCGACGGGGACATTTCCGTCAGTTTGGAGATATCGCCGACCGTCAGCGCGGATTGCAGAAGTACACATAAAATCCTCACCCGCGTTGAGTCTGAAAACACCTTATAAAGTTCCGAAATGTTGTATATTATTTCCTCATCGGGGAGGTTCTCTTTGATTTTTTCGAGTTCTATTGTATCTTTGGTTAATTCTGTATTTTCTTGCATTTCACTAACTCCTTTGTATCGCTTGAACAACTGTTCATATGTATTATAATACAATTCAAATCTAAATGCAATGAATTATCTGTAAACATTCAATAAACAAACCGTTAAATCTTGCGTATATGTAAAAAAAATCACAAATTTTTAGTAAAATTCACTATTGACAAACCTAATTTTATATAGTATAATAGCAAAAGTTAATTGTGTTACATAGTATTAACGTAGGTTTTCCCCCGGCGCGGTCAAAATGCGCGCCTGATCTGGACTATTTTGCCTGTTACGTCTAAATCACGTTACAAAAAAATTACGGAAGTTACGAAAAATGTCGCGCATTTATACGATTTCCGTGTTTGTTGAATAGGTTTTTGTACAACTTGCATAAAAAGCTTTAAAAAAGTTTTTGAATAATTGTGATAATTGTGCATTGATTTATTTGCGGCGAAATGTTATGATATAACCACGATAAGACGACGACACAAAAACAAATTTGCGGAAAAAGAAAACCGCTCTTATCAAAGAAAAAATTTTTCACTTACCTTAAGGAGGATTTTTCATATGAATATGAAAAAAACTATCGCTGCAGCAGCAGCAGGCGCAATGGCCCTTTCTGCAACGGCCGCTTCAATGAACGTTAACGCTGACTATACTATCCCCGAGACTTTAACACAAAAATTCCCCCTCGCAAAACACTACAAACTTAAATACAATGACGGCGAATACTCCGCTACATTGCAGGCTTATGAGACAATCAACGTAAGTGCAGGTTCTACAGACGCCATCGCAATATCTCTTGACGGTGTTGCTACAGATAAGACCGTAACAGTTACATTTATCGACCGTACTTCCGGTTCTGCTATCGCTCCTATTGTTATCAACAAAATTGACGGATTCATCAGCGGTGCTTCGATTTCTATCGTTGGCGACGAATTATTCATCAATGAAGCATATCTTGCCGATCTTGAAGTTGATCGTACTGTTTCTCTTACAGTTACCGGTACAGTTAAAACTGATGATGTTACTGACTCGTTCAACATCGAAGCTACTAATGACGGCGGCGCAACAGCTAAACAAATATCTAACGAAGTTAAGGTTACAGAAAAAACCGGCGACGTTTATGTTCCTTTCAAATCTTCCGTTAACGGTTCCGCTGATATAATCAGCTGGATTGGAAGCTCATCTCCTGTAGCAGGTCTCGGCGCAGCTGAATCCGATTCTACAGTTCCTTACGTTCAACGTTATATCAACGATGCTATCGCTAACTATAACGATGTTACAATCACATTTAACACAGCTACAGATACAGTTATGTTCGGCTCAGATGTACATTTCTGGGATGCATCGAATGATCCTGTTGACGGCGAAGATTTCAACAACAACTGGTGGGCTTACTTAGGTCGTTTTGCTACGGATAGCTTAAATACTCCGTTCTACAGAACCGGTGCTCTCCTTTCTTGGGCTAAACCCTCAACTTCTGACTTCGGTACAGACCTTTACAAAACTCCGTTCGGTCAGCACATATTCAGCGACAGCTACGGCTACGCTCCTGAACTCGGTTCATTCGGCAACGGCTTCATCCTCGGCGGCTTAAACTATAACGCTAACCTCTTTAATGCGGCTCTCGTTGTTAACGGCTACTACACAATGCAGCTCTCCGATGTTGCTCAGTTCACATACACAGCAACAGGTATCTCCTTCAACTGGCAGGAAATCAGAGAAGGTATGGCTGGTAACATCAATACCTACTATGATATCATTCATCAGATGAACCTTGCTACATCAGTTGACTGGTACTGGGATTCAATGGACCTCACATTCGCTAATGTTGAAGTTGAGTCCGGCGATTCTGACGCAGGCGCAACTGAAGGCGACGACGTTATAGCTCCGGATGATGAGTTAGAAGCTCTTGAACCCGACGCTGATGAAGACGAAGTTGTAGTTGCTCCTCCCGCAGTTGAAACACCGGCTGCTCCCGAAGTAGCTCCCAACCCGACTACAGGTAACGCTTCCGTAGCACTCGCAGTTATCCCCGTAGCTTTAGCAGCTGCTGCTATCGTTGCTAAGAAAAGAAAGTAAGGTACGTAGCGTTGCTACACGGTAATCACCGAATAACCCAAATCTGATCAAGGTTAACCCCTAAAAAACATATGTCCCCCTCGCGAATACGCGGGGGGGATTTTGTATCAGAATACAGATTACAGAATACAGATAATGAACGCCTTGTTTTCATTGAAGACCGGGTATTTTTTCGTAGGGGCGGATGTCCACATCCGCCCGCGACGAAGAATTTTTTGTATGCGGGGCGATGTGGACATCGCCCCCTACGGAAAATAACACAGTTAAAGCCTGATTTAATATTTATGTTTGACATTTCTTTAAAAATATGATATACTATTATTGAGAAAGGCGGTATGAAAATGAAAACGAAGATTGAATTTGAAATTGAAAAGGAACTTGAAGAAGATTTTGACAAAGTGTGCGACAGCATAGGCATCCCGCCCGCAGTTGTTTTTAATATGGTTGCAAAAACCGTCGTCAGAAGCCATTCTATACCCTATGATTTGGTAAATCTAAGTCAACCGATTATAGAAACAGGCGATGAATATCTAAAAAAATTAGACCGCTCTTTCGCTCAATACGAAGAGGGTAGAGTAGCGGTTCATGACATAAGCGAGGTAGTACGTGCTTTTAATATGGACTGAACAAGCGTGGGAAGATTTTTTCGTATGGCAGATTCAAAATGACAGAAAAACTATTCTGAAAATTAATGAACTCATTAAGGACATCTCCCGAAACGGTTTGTCACAAGGCATCGGACACCCCGAACCCCTAAAACAACGAAAAGCATGGAGCCGTCACATAGACCACGGCAATAGGTTTGTTTATAATTTTGACGAAAAGCAAAACTTAATTATTTTTTCGTGCAAGGGGCATTATGACTAAACAAACACGGCAACGTCTACGCGGTGAGCATAGGAAAAATTCTGAAATACTCCCATCGCGAAATAACCGGCGGGTTGCCCGCCTAAATGAGGTTATACCAATTAAACCTCTCCGCATCAGCATAACTCTGAATTTCTTCTGTGATTACAGCGGTTTCTATAAGGATTTCGCTGTTTTTTGTTTGTGCTAACGGCAAAATCCGGCGGGCGCATTGCTCTAATGAATTCAGACGGTCATCTCTCACGAAAAAATTTATCCGTTTCATATAGTTTTCTGATTCTTCTATAAGTGCAAACGACAAAATTTCGGCGGTTTCCCACTCTTCGGCGATTGCCGCCGCCTCGATAGCCGTGTTCAAAGCTGTGATTTCCCGCGACTGCGCTGAAATTATCTTATCGGCGAAAATACAATACCCCAAAACCACAACCATAATTACAACTGAAATTACTATCCGTTTCACGTTACCCTCGCTTGATAATGGTATATTTTGACTGCGACTCTGCGGTCATCATAAAAATTTCGTCCACAGTCACATCCTCTTTTGACAAAACCGTATTCAAAGCATTTTCAGTCATTTTTATTTCATCTAAGCCCTGTCTGACAAGTTTTCCGTTGTCAATAATAAGCTGAGGCGGGTTCGAGTTTTCGCCTGAAATTTTCATATCAGCATTTGTAGTATTCCTATTCGGGAATTTGGGGTAAGCGGAGACATTGCCCGTGGTCTCAACAACGGCGAATTGTACCTCGCTAATGTCAAAAATGCCCTGAATTCTTAAACTTTGCACAAGGTCATCTGTGGTAAAACGGAGTTCTTTCATTGCACGAACGTCAATAACGCCGTCGCGGATAATTACAACAGGGTTGCCGCTCATGAGCGACCGAAACCCGCGAAATTTCCCCGACAGGAGCGATAGTAAAACATCCAAAGCACACAAAGTCAAAATCGGCAAAATCCCCTTGAGCAAAGGCTCGCCCGGTTCTTCAATCGGCAGTGTGGCAAGATTTGACACAAGTATAGTTATCGCCAATTCCGACGGTTGAAGCTCGCCGATTTGGCGTTTCCCCATCAGACGGACGGCGAATATTAATAATGCGTATAAAATTATCGCTCTGATAAATACGGTAATCATAAAATCCCTTGAGAAATTCTTTTGGGATTATAATTTGCAATTTTTTGTGATTTATGATTAATGCGGATATAAATTTGTAGGGGCGGGCGCCCCGCCCGCCCGCATAAATATAAACAATGTGGTTTTTCTGACAAACATGAGATTATAATAATTTTTTTATTTTTGCCTAATCGAGCAATTTAGGTTATGCGGGCGGGCGAGGGCGCCCGCCCCTACAAAAACCGCCCGATTCTCAATGAAAATCGGGCGTTCATATTCTGACCTCTGACATCTGACCTCTGACCTCTGTGCTCTGACCTCTTACATCTGACCTCTGATCTCTGTTGAACATTCCTTAATAACTTTACTCGGACACTTCTCGGCGCAGATTTTACAGCCTGTACATTTGTCATAATCAATCGCCGCTAAATTGTCGGTTACACTAATAGCACCCTCGGGGCATTTTTTTTCGCAAATTTTACAGCCGATACAACCGGTTTTGCAGACGGCGCGAACCATTTTGCCGGGGTCTTTTGACGAACAGAGAACGTCAACGCGTTTGCCGACGTCGCGAAGTTTTATAATACCGCCGGGGCAGGTGCGTACGCATAAACCGCAGCCGATACAGCGCGTTTTGTCAACTTTCGCCAATTCATCAGTGATACTGATAGCCATTTCAGGGCAAACCTTTGCGCAGTCACCGTACGCCAAACACCCATAAGAGCAACTCTCCGACCCGCTGTAAAACCTGTCGGCGGCGACACAACTCTGAACACCCTTATACTCGAATTTTCGCGCCGTAAAGCGGCAATCCCCCGAACAGTGTACAACAGCCACTTGCGGCGTAACAGATTCAGCGGTAACGCCCATTATGGACGCAATCAAAGCGGCGGATTCATTGCCGCCGGGTTTACAAAGGTTAACGGGAGCACCGCTCTGTGCGACAGCATTTGCGTAGTCAGAACACCCGGCATACCCGCAAGCCCCGCAATTTACACCCGGCAAAGCCTCTAATACAGCGGCAGCCGTTTCATCAGTCTTCACAGCGAAAATCTTAGAAAACACAGTAAGCAAAATCCCGACAAGCAAGGCTAAAACAGAGAAGACTATAATTGGTAATAACATTTATATCTTTCCAATCATTTTTTTAATTTTTTATAGACGGAGTAAGAGGTCAGAAGTCAGAGGTCAGAATATGAACGCCTCGTTTGTCAGCCGTATTCACGCAAATAGGGCGGGGCGTTCGCCTCTACGGACATCGTATTTGCTACCACAGGGGGGTGGGGGAGGGGGACGTGTCGCGCACTATAAAGTGCGGGTGAGAGGGAGAGGGGGCGGCGTGTCACTACCGCCGCTATAGCCGCCCCCCTTGCACTCGTTAGTGCGCCCCTTCACCCCTGACAATTTCATGCAAACGGACATTCACGACATTCATATTGACATTCATCCGACATCCAAACGTGACATTCACAGACATTCAAACGCGACATTCACTAACATTCATCCGACATCGTAGCCGAACATTCACAATCTGACTTCTAACATCTGATATCTGATTTCTGTTACGTAAGTAACCCCGAAAATCCCATAAACGACAGTGATACAATCGAGGCAGCAATCAAAGTTGACGGCACACCTTTAAACGCTTTCGGGATATCGGATTTTTCTACCCTCGAGCGTACGGAGGAGAAAATTACCAAAGCTATAGTGAAGCCCAAACCGCCGCCCAAGCCGTTTATGAGCGACTGCGTGAGCGTAAAACCGTTGTCGATGTTTAAAATGGTTACGCCGAGGACAGCGCAGTTTGTGGTAATAAGCGGCAAAAATACGCCGAGGGCAGAATAAAGGGCGGGTATTTTTTTGTGAATTACCATCTCAATGAGCTGCACAAACGCGGCAATCAGCAGGATAAACGCCACCGTTTTGAGATATTCTAAGCCGAGCGGCACTAAAATAAAGGTGTAAACCGGGTATGTGCAAAGCGACGCGCTCACCATTACAAACGTTACCGCCGCGCCCATTCCGAGAGCCGAATCGAGCTTTTTTGAAACGCCAAGGAACGGGCAAATGCCCATGAATTTTACGAGTACGAAGTTGTCGGTGAGCATCGCCGCAACTAAAATTACAAGAATTTCTCTCATTCGGCGTTACCTTCACTTTCTGAGATTTCGTTACACTTGCCGTAAGATTTACAAGAAGAAGCTATCGGACAACACGCACACCCGACCAAAACAGGCGGCTTTTTATCCGTGATTTTATAAACTACCGCGATAATTATACCGAGCGTAAAGAACCCGCCGGCAGGCATAATAAACGCCGGGATTTGCAGGGGCAAATTCAAATCAATCCCAAACCACGTCCCCGCGCCGAAAATTTCACGAAGCGAACCCATCGTAAACAAGGCGAGCGTAAAGCCGCAGCCCATCCCCAAGCCGTCAAGGAGGGAACGGAAGATGCTGTTTTTAGAGGCGAAACTTTCGGCGCGCCCGAGGATTATACAGTTCACGGTGATAAGCGACAGGAAAATCCCCAAACGGTCGTAGAGCGACGTCATATAGCCCTTGAGCATGAACTCAATGAACGTCACAAACCCCGCGATAATTACGATAAATACAGGCAAGCGAACCTCCGCCGGTATCACTTTTCGCAATGCGGAAATAACCAAATTAGAACAGACAAGCACAAATGTGGTAGCAAGTCCCATCCCGATACCGTTAGAAGCCATCGTGGTTACGGCGAGGGTAGGGCACATCCCCAACAGCATTACAAGCGTGGGGTTTTCTTTTATGAAACCCTTCAAAAACTCATATGAAATAGATTTTTTATTCATCAAGATTATCCTCGGTATTTGTTGAGAATTAAGCGACAGGCATAGGTATTTGAATTTTTATTCATCAAGATAACTCCTTTACCGCTTCCGCAGCCGCTTGCACCGCAGAATACACCCCATTCGACGAGAGCGTTGCCCCGGTAATCGCATCAAGGGTAAACCCGGCGGTTTCAGGGGCGTTTTCGGCTTTTAGGGCATCAATTTCAGCCTGTGAGCCGAATCTTACGGTATATTTTGTGTTGTCGGGCGTTTCGGCGGCGGGGATATCAGCGGGCGTGAAACCTGTGAATTGCCCTAAAAAGTCAGTGGAATCAGTCTTAGTGCCAAGCCCCGGGGTTTCGGTCATTGACATAATCGAAATTCCGCGCACGGCGTTGTCCGTGCCAAAACCAATTATCAAGGTTATACCGTCTTTATTATAGCCGTCAGCAGTCACTTTTACGGCAATTTCGCCCGATGAATTTTTCATAATCATGTCAATACTGTCACTAAGTTCAAGCCCTGTTTCAAGTACCTCAAAATCGGCATTGCCGTAAATCTCTGTGAGCGATACTTTAACATCATCGGTAATACCACCTGAATCAGCAGTTTCGGTGAGGTCGTGAACGAATATTAATAGTGCTGTGAAAATTACACAAACGATAATTAATACTAAAGATGGTTTAATTTTCTGCATTTATTTCACCGCCTCTTTCTTATCTAAAATCATGCCTATAGGACGGCTCGCGGTGAAACGGTCAATCATCGGCGTTAAGAGATTCATTATTAAAATCGAGAAAGACACGCCCTCAGGGTAGCCCGCGAAATGCCTGATTAAAAACGTCAGCGCGCCGCAACCGAACGCGAAAATGATTTTCCCTTTTTCGGTGAGCGGTGATGTCGCGTAGTCGGTCGCCATGAAGATTGCCCCTAAAAGCAACCCGCCGCCTAATATATAGTATAGAGT
>JAISHV010000018.1 GCA_031262495.1 Ruminococcus sp. | reverse complement strand
AATGCAGAATACAGAATTAAATTGCTAATAGCCTGCGGCTCTGATTTCTGACCGCTTTTCTGACCTCTGACTTCTGACTTCTGTGTTACCAACGGTAATGAGCGAATGCTTTGTTTGCTTCTGCCATCTTGTGGGTATCTTCACGCTTTTTATAAGCTTGACCGTTACCGTTAGATGCGTCGATAATTTCAGCCGCAAGTTTGTCTTTCATCATTTTTTCGTTGCGTTTACGCGAATAAGCTACAAGCCAGCGTAAACCGAGTGTTTGTTTTCTGTCGGCACGAACTTCTATCGGAACTTGATAGGTTGAACCGCCGACTCTTCTTGCTTTAACTTCAAGCTGGGGCATAATGTTCTGCATAGCCTTCTCGAATACTTCGAGAGCTTCTTTGCCTGTTTTTTCCTCAACAGTCTTAAAAGCATCATACACAATCTTCTGCGCAACGCCTTTTTTACCGTCAAGCATAACGTTGTTAATAAGACGGGTTACTATCTCCGAATTGTAAATCGGGTCAGCAAGCACTTCACGCTTGGGGACACTACCTCTTCTCGGCACAATACTTCCCTCCTTCATAATAATGAATTCTCAGGTACTCGCACGGGACTTCTCCCGGGTGTTTTCCGATAAGGCAGCATTTATATAAATGAGAACCTCATCAAAGAAATCAAACTGAAAATTTTTGTGTGTAAGCCGGTAATATAACACGCACCGCCTCCGACAACCGATGTTTTCACAACCGCACCGTCATTTTCACAACCGCACCGCCGCTTTCACAACCGCACCGCCGTCGCAGCCGTATTCACGCACCGCTTACTTTTTGGCAGCCGCACCGGGCTTGGGACGTTTTGCACCGTATTTTGAACGTGCCTGATTGCGCTTAGCTACACCCTGAGCATCTAATGTGCCTCTGATGATGTGATAACGGCAACCCGGTAAATCCTTAACACGTCCGCCTCTGATAAGAACAACCGAGTGCTCCTGCAAGTTATGTCCGATACCCGGAATATAAGCAGTAACTTCAGAACCGTTTGAAAGCTTAACTCTGGCAATTTTTCTCATAGCAGAGTTAGGTTTTTTCGGTGTAGCAGTCTTTACAACTGTACATACACCTCTTTTTTGCGGTGCCGATTGGTCGATTTGTATCTTCTTCTTGGCGTTATAACCCTTCTGCAATGCGGGAGCTGTCGATTTTTTAACGGCTTCTTCCCTGCCCTTGCGTACGAGTTGGTTAAATGTCGGCATTAATTTTCTCCTTTCTTCAAAAGTCGTGCGGGCATAACAATCCCGTGATTTCGGAATAAAATCCGCACTACAAGATTATACACTAATTTTGCCCTTTTGTCAAGTTATTTAAACAAAATTTGGTTTATTAAAATTCACAAAGTTATTTGAGGGTATTAATGAATTTTTGTGCAGTATTGACTAAAGCAGAGATAAGCATTATTCAATGTAATTTTTAATATATTTATTATATAGTAATTTGCGAGGTGTATATATGCCAAGTAGTTTCAGCGTAAACAAAGGCAAAATATCGGATTTCATAAAGCATACGTTTTATCTCAATACCCACATGAATTTAACCGATAATAACCACCTTGAAATTGAAAACTGCAAGCAAATTTTGGAATACAACAACATCAGAGTAAAACTCCAAACTTCAAATATGATTGTTTCCGTCTGGGGCAGCAACTTAAGCGTTGAGGACTATAATATGGATGGTATCGTGATAAACGGCGAATTCTCCTCTCTTGAATTTGAGAAAATACAAGGAGTAAAAAATGCTTGATAATATACGCGGTGTATGTAAATTCCGTGTGTTCTGTGAAAGTCCCGAGGCTTTTATTAACCGCCTTAAAATGTCGCGTGTTTCGGCAAAAGGCTTACAGGTTAAAGAAGGGGTACTCTACGGCGAAATCTACGGTTTTGACCTGAAAGCATTGGAGCGTATAACTAAATCGGAAACAGCACAGATTGAAATCCTGTCTGAATACGGATTTATTTTTACGCTTAAAAAGTACAGGCTTAGGTTTGGGCTTGCCGCCGGGGTTATTATAGCATCTGTACTGATATTCTATTTGTCAAATATTGCCTTAAAAATCAATGTCTACGGCAATACAACCCTATCTGATGAACAAATTATCTCGATTATAAACGACTACGGTATCACAATCGGTACTTATTTGCCGAATGTTTCACTGCGTTCTGCTGAATTTGACATAATTTCGGGGGTAAAAGAAATAGCGTGGATAGGACTTCGCCGATCGGGATGTATCGTTGAAGCGGAAGTTTCCGAAATGACTGTTCCGCCGGAAATTGTCGATACTAATCTGCCGTGTAATGTGGTTTCAACACAAAACGCACAGATTGTAAAGATTAATGCAGTACCTATCGGGATGCTTGTGCCGATGCTTTATGATACGGTGAAAAAAGGGGATTTGTTAGTTTCGGGGGTAATTACGGGGAAACTCACCAATTCTTATCTGGTTCACGCAATGGCTGATATCACGGGTCGATATGAGGAAAAAAAGGTTTTTACGCAAAATCTTATTGACGCGGCGATTGACTACGATTCACCTCAAAGGCGGCAGAAATTTTACCTCTTCGGGCTTGAGATACCGCTTTACCTGCCGCGTGAACAAACCGGTGATTTTGAATATGAAGCAGAGCTGTCGCGGTTTAATTTCTTCGGACTCCAGCTCCCGGCGGGGATTATAAATGAGAAAATTACGCCGTATAAGCCGTCTCAAGTAAGTTACAGCCTTGCGGAAGCAAAGAAACTTTTATATGAAAAAATTTCCGATTATGAAGAAAATTTCTTTAAAGATGAAGGCGTTACAATTTTAGAACGCCGTGAAAATTTCATAATTTCAAAAAATGCCGTAACCATTGAAACAACTTATGTTTTAGAAAGCAATATCTGTAAAACAGAATATATCTTCGGAGAGAACGATAAATAATTTAACTAACTAAAATGAAACAGCCCGCCGAAAATTTGAATTCGGCGGGCATTTTAAATATCATTTCAGTGTGATGAACGCATTTTTGAAATTTCAATGAATTTCTGCTCATTCGCCAAAAAGAGTTCAACAATATACGGGTCAAAATGTTTGCCGCTGTCTTCTGTGATGATATCCTTCGCCACTTCGTGAGTGAATGCCTTTTTATACGGGCGTTCGGAAGTGAGGGCATCGTAGACATCCGCTAATGCAACTATTCTGCCGGAAAGAGGTATTGCATCGCCCTTTAAGCCGAGAGGATAGCCCGCGCCGCTCCATTTTTCGTGGTGGCTGTATGTAATCTCACGCGCCGTCTCAAGGAACGGGTCGTCTTCTGTCGCCTGAATAAAATCTGCGAAGAATTTTTCACCGTAAATCGGATGTTTTTTTATTACCTCAAACTCTTCCGGAGTTAGTTTGCCCGGTTTTAATAAAACCTTATCAGGGATGGCAATTTTGCCTAAATCATGGAGTTTTGCGCATTTTACAATGCTGTCCGCCTGTTCGCGGTTTAAAAAATATCCCTGACGCGGATTTGTGTATATAGCTTCGACAATAACACGGGTGTATTCGGTTGTGCGCATGATATGGTTGCCTGTGTCTTCATCGCGCATATCGGTGATGCGGGCAAGCAGATTGAGCGTGGATTCTTCGCGGCGGGTGAGGATTTCATTAACGCGGTTTAAATCAGCCGTCTTTTCGTCTACAAGTTTTTGAAGCTCCATACGGTGAACATAGAGTTCAAGCTGATTTTTCACACGGGTAACAAGTACTGTCGGACGAATAGGCTTGAGTACATAATCCGACGCACCCTCACGCAAAGCAGATACCTCGCCGTCTTCATCATCAACGCCTGTTACAAAAATGACGGGTATATGATCCGTTTTTTCATTTTCCTGAAGTGCGCGGAGGACTTCTATGCCGTTCATCTGCGGCATATTATAATCCAATATAACAAGGTCGGCAGTGTGTTTTTCAAAAAATTTCAGTGCTACAATCCCCGACGGTATGGGCACACAATTATATATGTCACCGAGTATGGAGATTACGGTGTTGAGTCCCACAGGATCGTCGTCTACAATTACAATAGTTGGTTTTTTCGGCATACAAATTCTCCGTAAAAAAATTAAATCAAGAATACATTTTCAAACAAGGGACTTGTCTGAGAGATTTCTATTACTGACAACTGAACTCATACGAAAAATCAATATTTTTCATATAGCATAGATATCAGCAGTAGAAATTTATCAAGTTCATCTTTAGTTAAAAAATTTAATCATGGTTTGCTGTTATGGTGTATTTATGCACCGAAAATTCGGTACAATGTTTTAAACAAAAGCGGTGTGCCTGTTAGTGCAGGCACACCAAAATAAGAAGGGCACGGCGACCGTGCGGTCAAACCGTCGTCTGCATCAACGGTTTATGATAATCCGAACGCTTTCACGTCCGAAAAATTAACAAATTAAAACTTTGCTATAATTTATTCATACCGCACAGTAAGAGATACGGCACCATGCAGTCAAATATTAACAATAAAATCTATTCTTAACCATTACGCACACGCACAAAACGGCGAGACGGAATAAATTCTGTGAGCGGAGTCGGGTTTGACAAAAATCGTCAATTCTGCGGGTGTTGTTTCGGGGATTTCAAAGTCAAGCCCTAAACTTCTGACATAATCTATAACTTCGGGGAGAACCTCTGCGTTAGCGGACGAAACCGCGTGCAACAGTGCTATCTCACCGGGGTGAACACAATCGCAAATCTTATCAAAAGCAAATTCTTCTGACGGCTGATTTGACTGCTCCCAGTCTACATAGGCGAAACTCCATAAAAGGGTGGTGTAACCTAAGTTCTGAGCGGCTGCAAGAGAAGCTTCCGAAAATTCGCCTTTCGGAGGGCGCATATATGACATTTCATAGCCGAATTCGTCTTTCACGAGGTTATGAAGTGACATAAGTTCGTCACATATTTCAGCGTAGCTTAAGTCGGGGAGGGATTCGTGATCCATACCGTGGTTGCCTATGATGTGACCCTCGTCAATCATTCGCTGTACTAATTTTTTGTTGTCAGAAACATAGTCGCCTGTCACAAAGAATATAGCTTTTACGCCTTTATCTTTAAGGGTGTCTAAGATACCGGCGGTTAAACCGTTTTCGTATCCGTTATCAAATGTCAAAATTATACCGTCGGTATTATTTAAGGCGTATGCATCAAATTCGCTGTATGCGCCGTTAAAGTCTTCTGCTCCTTTGGGAACATTTTCAGAATCAACTTCGTGCCCCATACCGTAGCCCTGTTTTTTACAGTCGAATTGTGTTAAGTCGAATTCAGAGGTGTAAATCGGGTCGGTCTCGCCGCTTTCGGCAGGTGTTTCGGGAGGGGTTTGTGTGTCGGATTCGCTTGAATATAGGGGGTCTTCTTCACCGGGGGCGGGGATTACAGGTGTTTCCGGGGCGGGGGTAACTTCGGGTGTCTCGGGTGCGGGGGTCACTTCGGGTGTCTCCGGGGCGGGTGTTTCCGGCGCGGGGGTCACTTCGGGGGTCTCCGGCGCGGGTGTTTCCGGCTCAGATGCTTCGGGGGTCTCAGTCACCGGAGGTTCCGCAGGCTTTTCAGGCACCTGTTCCTCGGTTTGTGCGGTGTCAGGCGGGGGGGTTGGGTCTTTGATTTTGCCTTTTAGAGGGGAAACAATCATTCCTGCTGCTGTCAGAAGTGACAATACGGCGGCGGTGAAAGTATTTATCATAACATATCTCCGAATTTTTATTTTTTAATACTGCGAAATTTAGTTTTTGAAAATTTCGTTCGGAAATATTATTTGATAAAACCCCTGATTATATTATAGCATAATTTTTGCAAAAATCAAGACTTTTTGATTACAATCAGTATACAAATTTATAGCAAAATAAATACACTGAAACTGGAGATTTAAATACCTAAATAAACCCTAACCATATCCTGAAGAAGCTCGTCTCGGTCGATACGGCGGATTACAGCGCGTGCGTTGTTATGAGTAGTTATGTATGTCGGGTCTTCGGAAAGGATATATCCCACTATTTGGTTGACGGGTTTATAACCTTTTTCGCTGAGTGCCTCATAAACATCAGTCAGATTTTCGTGCATTAACGTTTTTTTATCGTCTGCAACTTCAAACATCATTGTCTGGTCGATACTCATAAGCTCACTCCCATTATTCAAAATTAAATAAGAAGACTTTCAGGATTTTATACTTATACAATAGTAGTATAACAGGTAATTATGAAATTATTAACAAGTAAATACAACTTATTTGTTAATTTTTCTGTATACTGCTTTGATATATTTTTTTAAATTTCATTTTAAAAATCTTTGAGCGATTCGCGCTCTATAAATTTATATGGGAGTTTTATGTAATTATTCTCTTTACGGTCATTGTTCTTGTTTTTGATTAAGCCTTCTATGACGGTTTTGCCGAGGGTGAAACCCGGCTGTTCGACTGTGGCGAGACCGGGGGTATATAAGCCGGCGAGGGGGATGTTGTCAAAACCTACGACAGAGAGCTTTGAGCCGTATTCTGTGCCGGAAGTTATTGCCGCTTTTATTACGCCGACGGCTAACATATCGGACACGCAGCATATCGCTGTAGGCGGCTCTTTGAGCGACGCGAAATATGAGAACGCCGTTTGCGCGTTATCATAATCATAACCGCCGCTGAATATATAGTCTTCATTCAGAAGTATATTATTTCTCTCAAGGGCGTTTATATAGCCGATTTTTCGTGATAACGCTGACGGTACGGGAGCTTTGACGGTAACAAGTCCAATACGGCGATGTCCTTTGTTAATTACAGCCTGAACCGCCGCAAATGAGGCATTTTCATCATCAACCGTTACTGTGAGGACACTCGCTCCATCCACCCGTTCACAACAAAGTGCAATCGGGAAACGGTCGCCCAAAGAATTCAGCTCATCGCCCGTGAGTTTGCTGCCGAGTATTACAGCCGCATCTACAACGCGGTTTGTCAGCATCGAAAGAAGCCGCTTTTCCGTGTCATAGTTGGCATTTGAAATACCGATTAACAAGTCATAATTATACTTTAATGCCGTATTCTGCATACCGCGCAATACCTCGTTATAAAACGACTGTTCGGCGGCGGGAATAATAGCAAGGATAATATTTGTCTCAGAACGGCGCAGATTCCGCCCTAAAAAGTTCGGACTATAGCCTAAGTCTTCAATGGATTGTTTGATTTTTTCAGCCGCCGCTGTTGAAACAGTGGTAGTTCCGTTTAACATTCTCGAAACGGTAGCGACTGATACGCCCGCCATTTTCGCGACATCTTTTATTGTTACTGACATAATTTTTTCCACTTATTACAACAGGATTTTTTCTTCTTCATTTAAATCACGGTTTTGCTTAGACAGTTTGTCTTGCTTTTGTTTTTCACGCTTAATCCGGGTTTCGGGCAGTACAACATTCAGAATAACTATAAGCCCTACAAGTACCGTAACCGAAACAGTCGGAAAATGATTCGCCGCTAAGGCTTCTGTTTGAAGCTTCGGTATGAATGAATTCGGAATGGCATATATTACCGAAAGTGTGTAACAGAAAAATGCCGTACCTATTATATCCAAAATCCCCGGTAAAACGACAAATTTCATCGCCGAAAGCACTAACGCCGCCGTCAAAATCGGTACACTTATCAAAAGGGCATTGCCCGCCGCGGTATAGTCATTGTCATACGGTGAAGCGGCTCCCTCACGTATTAATGCAATGCCGCCCAATATATTGATAAAAATACCAAACCACAATAAACAACCTGCCGCTGTTATTATTACGCCTATTCTGAATATTTGAATAAAAGACATCGGCTTTTTTTTAAGAGGCGGTTTTTGCGTAATTTTTTTCATAAATTCCCCTGCTACGCAACTGTGCGATGCACCGTGCGATGCACTGTGCGATGCACCATGCTAAATTCTACGCGCACGACAGTACACAGCATACTAAATCAGAGCGGTTGTTTATTCTGAAACGTCCCAAACCGCGGCTGACTATGAGATGATGAACTACGCCGTCGTGAGTGCGTTTTGTATAATGCCCTGCCTGATACTTCGGGAAGAGACGGCGTTCCGGCGATAACAGCCCGGGTCTGCCGATTATGCTCTTAAAGCGGCGCGGTACGGGTATGCGCACGACACCGCCGTGTATATGTCCGCCGAATGAAACATCTGCTCCCCATACAGCCTGCGCGTCAAAATCAAGCGGATTATGCGCAAGCAGAATGGTGAAACGGTCGGTCTTTTGCCCTAAAAAGCTTGTGATTACGCCGGGGGTAACTTTTTTATAGTTGCGCCCGATTTTTCGTACACCTTTATAGTATTCCGCTCCGTAACACAGCCCCGCAATCTCAATTGATTCGTTTCGCCGTTTTACGGTTACGCGTTTATTATCAACGCAAACAGCACCGAGCCTTGCGGCTTCATGGGCTATCATATTAAATACCGTAGTGTTTGTGTCGGAGAGCTCATGGTTGCCGTTCACATAATACAACGGGTATTTTTTAGTTATGTTCTCAATCATCCCCACAAAATCAGACAAATGCGGCGTTGAGTGACTGAACATATCCCCTGTCATTATAACTAAATCGGGATTCTCGGCGTTTATTAAATCCGTTATCAGGCGGTTATTTTTACCGAATGTCTGATTATGGAGGTCTGAAAGCTGAATAATTTTCAGTCCGTCAAACGCCGGCGGCAATTTATTTGATACCGCTGTATAGTATGAAAGTTCGGGTGATCGCATTTTTTTCCTTTTATTGTTTCTGCCGCTTTGATGAACTTTGCAGAAAACTATATTTTTGAAATTTTTACGCCCTGACGGGTGTCTTCGATATTATAACCCATTGAAAGGATTTTTTCACGAATTTCATCGGCGAGGGCGAAATTCTTCGCCTTTTTTGCGTTCGTGCGTTCATCGGACAGTTTTTTTACGTCTTCGGGGATTTCGTCGGTTTTTTTATTGTATAAAATACCTAAAACGCCGCAGAGTTCGTCGAATGTTTGAAGTCCGGCGGTAAAGGTCTCTTTCGGGGCTTCATTTTCTTTTATGAGGATATTCAGGTCTTTGGTTAATTCAAAAATCACCGACAGTGCATCGGCTGTATTAAAATCATCCGACATCGCCGCAATGAATTCATCCCGCCGCGTTTGGAATTTCTTCAAATCCCCCGGGTCGCTCTGCCCGGAATTCGCCGATTCGGCGGCTCTCATGAGATTTTCGCGGCAGTTATATAACCGCTCAAGCGAAGTCTTAGCCGATTTCATTGTGTCTTCGTCGAAATTCACGGGGCTGCGGTAATGCGACTGAATCTGAAACAGTCTGATAGGCTCATAGCCGTATTTTTCCGCTATATCGCGAACGGTGAAGAAATTCCCCGCCGATTTAGACATTTTGGCGTTATTTATATTTATGAAACCGTTGTGAAGCCACACATTCGCAAGGGGCTTGCCTGTCGCCGCCTCCGATTGGGCAATTTCGTTTTCATGATGCGGGAAACATAAATCCTGCCCGCCGCCGTGGATATCGAGTGTATCACCTGCGATTTTGCGCGACATAGCAGAACATTCAATATGCCAGCCGGGTCTGCCTTTGCCCCACGGGGAATCCCACGAGGGTTCACCGGGTTTTGCGGCTTTCCAGAGTGCAAAATCAAGCGGTTCGCGCTTCTTTTCATTAACCTCAATCCGCGCTCCCAACACAAGGTCGTCTATCGGCATATGGGAGAGTTTCCCATAGCCCTCAAATATCTGCGCCGAAAAATATACATCGCCGTCTGCTTCATAGGCGTAACCCTTTTTGATAAGCGTATCAACCATATCAATGACGGCATCCATATTCTCGGTGACCTTGGGGTAATAGTCAGCACGCTTTACGCCTAATCCGTCTGAATCTGTAAAAAATTCGGCAATATATTTCTCGGAAAGCGTTTTTGAATTGATATTCTCTTCATTGGAACGCTTTATAATCTTATCGTCAACATCCGTGAAATTCGAGATATACGTAACATCATACCCCGAAAAAATTAAGAATCGTCTTATTGCATCAAATACACAAAGCGGGCGCGCATTGCCGATATGGATTAAATTATAAACAGTCGGACCGCAAACATACATATTGATTTTGTCGCCGTTTAAGGGGACTAATTCCTCGCGCTGTCTTGTTAATGTGTTATATACTTTTATCATTTGTGCCTTTTACCTTAACGGATAGATTTTTTGCGGTAGGTTTTTCAAGCTCATTCAGACGCTTTTCAAGGCGTTCAATCTCAACACCGTGTTTGCAGATACTCTGCCACAGAGGATTCGGGATATGTACTTGGTCTAAGTCGTCATTTTGTATTCTTTCGCCGTTTCGGCGGACTATTTTCGCGGGAACGCCTACGGCAGTACAATTATCGGGAATCGCCTCAAGCACAACCGCATTCGCGGCGATTTTCACATTATCGCCGACTTTAAACGGACCTAAAACACGCGCACCTGCGCCGACCATAACGTTATTGCCGAGAGTCGGATGGCGTTTGTGTTTCTCTTTGCCTGTGCCGCCGAGGGTTACGCCTTGATAAATAAGGCAGTTATCCCCTATTTCGGCAGTTTCGCCGATTACAACTCCTGATCCGTGGTCGATAAACAAACCGCGCCCGATTTTAGCACCCGGGTGAATCTCTACGCCTGTAATAAAGCGGGCAAACTGTGAAATCATCCGCGCTATCATAAAAAGCTTTTTCTCATAGAATATATGCGAAACACGATAAAACAACACCGCATGAAGCCCCGAATAAGTAAGCAGAATCTCAAGCGTACTCCGCGCCGCAGGGTCTCTTTTTTTTACGGATGCTATATCCGCTTTCAGTTGTTTTTTTATTTTTTCAAAAAGTTCAGAAATAGTAACACCACCATAACAGATTACAGAATACAGAGTACAGATTACAGATTACAGATTAATGTTCAGCTACGATGTCGTATGAATGTCATTCCAGAGGACAGAGGACAGATTATGAATGTCACGTTTATTAGTAAACCGCACAGCGTTTAAAATGTGCGGGCGGGCGAGGGCGCCCGCCCCTACAGATATCGTATTCGCTCCTACAGTGGGAGTAAACGAAAATATCGAAATCGCTATATAGACAGGCGAGCAGTTGCGCAGGGG
>JAISHV010000103.1 GCA_031262495.1 Ruminococcus sp. | reverse complement strand
AGTACCAATTAAAACTTTACACATTAACTATTGCATAATTGAGCTGAATCGCTGTTAAACAACTGTCACAGTTTCAAACACGGGATGAGAAAGTGTAAAGTTTTAGTTGGGACAAGGTAGTAGGGGCGGGCGCCCTCGCCCGCCCGCACACCATAAATAACTTCCCTGTAGCTAATAAACAAAAAATTATTAAATTTAATTTTCATTCTACTAATAGAACATTTTAGAATATGCGGGCGGGCGAGGGCGCCCGCCCCTACAAAACAAATTCAGAAAACATGGTGCATTTCTTGAAGTTCTTTATAAACTTCAAGAAATGCACCCTAAAATAGAGATTATAAATTAAAATTAAAGATTTAATATGCCAAATAATTTCTTCCGCGAAACCGATTCTTTATTTACTGAAATTCTTTCCCGCTTTGGGCGTGAGATATTCTTTCAACCAAAACTCTTGCCCATTGTAAAAGATTTATCGCCTAAACGCCGTGATTTACATACGGCTTTTCGTGTTATCTTTAAAGAAAATCTGTTTGCTCAAAGTATAAAAAATCGCGGAGACCTTACTCTCTTTTTTGATAAACTTATTCGCCTCGGTATACCCAAAAAGACCGCCGACGAAATCTTTTCGTCTTACGCAACTGTTTTAGGGATTGATACAGAACCGGCTTTAACTATCGTAAAAACCGTAATGGCGACTAAACCGAAACGTATTCCTCAGACGCTTTCAGGGAAATTTTCACAATGCGGATATGTCGATTTATCGGGAAATCTCTTTACATGGGGGGCTAACGAATTCGGCAGTGTGGGGAGTTTCCCCGATACACCCGAATCGGATTACCGTGAACCTATAATGCAAAAACGCCTCCTCCTCACAGGCATAAAGTCCGTCTCAATGGGCTCAAGCCATACACTCGCTTTGAAATTTGACGGTACACTCTTAGGCTTCGGCGAAAACCGTTTCGGCGGTATGGGCTTTGATATGCCTGAATTCTGTCCTGTTCCAAAGCCCATTATGCGCGGTATAGCCTATGCCGACTGCGGCGGTACGCTTCATTCATATGCGGTGAAATTTGACGGAAGCCTTATTAATCTGCGTACCCCGAACAGTGCTCCAATCCTCTCGGATGTAGTTACCGTCAGCGCGGGAATGCTCCATACCCTTTGTGTAACATCAGACGGCTCACTCTATGCATGGGGCGAAAACCGTTTCGGTCAGCTCGGCGACGGCACAAAAACCTCCCGAACCACCCCTGTATTCATCATGAGCGACGTTATCGCCGCATATACGGGTATTTATCACTCTGTCGCAATAAAATCCGACAAAACCCTCTGGACATGGGGACTAATCCCCGACATAGAAAACGACGGCGCGGCTGAAATCCAACAAATCTTACCCATCTGCTTTATGTCGAATGTCGTCACTGCCGCCGCCGGGGAACTCCATACCCTCGCCGTTAAAACAGACGGCACACTCTGGGCATGGGGAAAGAATTTCTACGGTCAACTCGGCGACGGTACAACCGTAAACCGCCCGCTCCCTGTTAAAATCACCGACAATGTGGAAGAAGTCAGTGCTGGGGTATGCTGTAGTTTTTGCCGTAAAAAGGATATGAGCATTTGGTCATGGGGCTTAAACGAAAACTGCGAACTCGGCGACGGAACAGAAATAAACCGACTATCGCCGGTTAAAATAAAATAAACAGAAAATCAAAATTCAGAAGACAACCACCATCTTCTACGCGGCGAGCGTGTAAAGAATTCGGAAATACTACCATCGCGAATTAACTGCCGACTTGGTCGGCAAAACAGGTTGAAGTTCTTGAAGTTCTTGATAAACTTCAACAACTTCAACCTAAAATAGAAATTATAAATTAAAAAAATGAAATACACAGATACTCACGCTCACTATGACGACCCGCGATTTGACGGCGACCGTGATAGTTTGCTTAAAACTTTACACGAAACCGATTGTGATAAAATCTTCAATATCGGCTGTACATTAGAGCGAACTGAACTTTCGCGGTTGCTTGCCGATGAATATGATTTCATCAGTTTCGCCGCAGGGATTCACCCGTCAGACGCGCCCGAGACACAAGAGGCTGATGTAAACTGGCTTAACAAAATCGAATCTGCCGCCAAGCACCCGAAATGTATCGGTATCGGTGAAATAGGGCTTGATTTTTTCGGGGATTATTATATTCCGAAACTGCACCACGATATTCAGGTTGACTTTTTTCGCCGCCAAATTGAGCTTGCGATACGTATTAATAAGCCTGTAATCATTCATTCCCGTGATGCCGCCGAGGAGACTGTTAACATTTTAAGGGATTACCCGGGTTTACGCGGACAGGTTCATTGTTTTTCTTATTCAAAAGAGATAGCCGAAATTCTTGTAAAGATGGGATTTTACATCAGCTTAACAGGTGTAATTACCTTTAAAAACGCAAAAAAAGCCGTCGAAACAGCGGCATTTTTGCCGACGGACAGGCTTTTACTTGAAACAGATTGCCCCTATATGTCGCCCGAACCGCTTCGAGGAAAACGAAACGACAGCGGGAATATTAGGTATATCATTAAAAAACTTGCAGAAATAAAGGGTATGAGCGAAGACGAAATAATTCGTGTTACTAATCAAAATGTGAAAGAATTATTTGACGTTTAATTCGTCAATGTAAGAAGCGTAATATTATCCTTAGAGCCGTTCATAATAGCGCGGTTCAGTAGGAGTTTGAGCCTTGCGCCTAAGTTTTCGGGGCGTTTTAGGATTTGTTCTGTTGTCTCCTCATTCACAAAATCCGAAAAGCCGTCAGTACAAATAAAGAGGATTTCGCCGTGGGACAAAGGCGGGATTTCAATAAGTTCAGGGGCGGGGTCGTCGTGGATATTGCCTAAGGCGGGGAGAATTATATTTTTATGTAAGAAATTGTTTTTCTCGCGCTTTGAGAGTTGCCCCTGTTCATAAAGCAGTTGAAGCAGAGACTGGTCTCGGGTAATTTGAGTAAGTTTACCCGCCTTATATAAATACGCCCGCGAGTCGCCTACATTGGCGATTTTTATTTTATGAGAGAATACAGCGGCAACACACAGGGTAGTCTGCATATTAGCAGATTTACGGCGTTCGCCCTCTGACTTTAAAAACTTATGAATATCCATTACGGACTTTAAAATATCTGTCTTTTCTGTAAGCCGCATACCGCAAAGGACAGACAAAGCCAAAGCCGAAGCGATATCCCCGGATTTTTCACCCGAAACACCGTCAGCCGCACCGCAAAAAAACGGAGGTTTGAGTTCCGCCTGATAATCACCGTCGGAACTCACAGTCCCCCCGGCAATAAATGAATCTTCATTCTGCCCGGGCTTTCGCCCCGCAGAGGATAAACAGAAAACGTTCATTTCGATTCTTAAAAATTACCTATAATTAAGTTTTTGTTGAATTTAAAGATGAGCACAAGAGGTAAGAGGTTAGAGGTTAGAATAGAGGTTAGATAATAAGAATCGAGATTTTAGCCGAAAACCGGGCGTTCATAATCTAACCTCTCACATCTAACGTCTAACCTCTATGTTGCTACCCTACAACGATTTTCGCTTCCGGGTAGGTTGTGCTTTTGTTGTTTTTGCTTTGTCTTATGGCTAAGGAGGCGGCGAAGGTTACAGGACCTACTCTGCCTATTAGCATAGTCAGACACAGGGCTAAACGTGAGGGGACGGATAGGCTTGCTTCAAGCCCTGTGGGGATACCGCAAGTGCCGAATGCTGATGTGGCTTCAAAAGCCGCGTCTAAAGCCCCTATTTTTTCGGGCGGGTTTGTATTTAATATAACAAGCGTAGTCACAGCGACAACGAGTGCCGACAGCATCATAATCGAAAATGCCTTATATACCAAGTCTTTATCAACTCTGCGCCCGAACAGGAGTGTATCGGATTTGCCTCTGATTACGCACCAAATCGTTACGGCGATAATCGCAAATGTGGTAGTCTTAATGCCGCCGCCTGTTGAGCCGGAAGCACAGCCGATAAACATCCACGCGATACCGAGCATTGTTGAATCGTTTGTCAGTCCTGCCTCAGGGACTGTGAAAAATCCCGCCGAACGTGTTGTAACAGAATAGAAAAATCCGTTTATTATCTTTTGCCAAATGGGGAAATCCCCGAATGTAGCAGGGTTGCTCCATTCGCTTATCGTGAAATAAAGTCCGCCTAAAATAAATAAAACCGCTTCTGAAATAAGTATTAATTTTGTTAAGAATGTAATTTTTTTCGTCTTTCGGTATTCCATTAAATCAGTCCAGACATAAAATCCCAAACCGCCCATTATCGTAATCACCGAGAGCACTGTTAAGATATAAGGGTTATCGGCGTATGGCTCAAGGCTCATGCCGCTTACTTCATAGATTGATGTAACATCAAAACCCGCGTTGCAAAATGCTGCTACCGACAAAAACAGCGACAGGAAAAGCCCGGGTGAACCATAACGCGGAACAAAATACAAAGCAAGCAGAATCATTCCAATAGCTTCTGCAATTAAAACAGAACCGACTATCCGCTTTATCATACTTTTTACGTCCGAGAAAGTAGCTCCCGCTGAATCAGCCGCTAATTTAATAGTATGGAGTTCCATTTTTCGGTGTAAGATAAAATTCACGAATGAAGCAAAGGTAACAAGCCCGATACCGCCTACTTGTATCATCAGAAGGATTATAATCTGCCCGAATCTGCTCCAGTGAAGCCCTGTATCAACCACCGTCAAACCCGTCACACAGGTTGCCGAAACCGACGTAAAGACCGCAGTCAGCGGGTTTGTGAAACTGCGCTCTGACGACGAAAAAGGCATCATCAGCAAAACAGAGCCTATCGAAATCACCAGTACAAAGCTCATCAAAACCGTAAACGTCGGCGACAGAGCAAAGGAATTCTTTTTTTCTGTTTTTCTCATTTTTTTGTTTTTAAATTTTTAAAATTTAAAAAATCTCCGGTCAATTTAAAATAATCAAACTAATATTAATATGCAATAAAAAATGGAATGATATGCGGGCGGGCGGGGGCGCCCGCCCCTACGAAACAATAAAACTCTGTAGGGGCGACCGCCCTCGGTCGCCCGTTTTGGGGAAAAAATTCAAACAATTCTTTAAATGCATATTAGTATAAAATAAAATCTATCCGCGCAGAAGCTACATCGGCTTTAACACACTGAACCTCGACAACATCACCGACAGTGACTACTGCTTTGCCGTTTTTTGACAGAGAAATCATTCCGTCATAGTCATAACCGCGTTCGGGCATTGAGTCAATGCTTACAAAACCCTCAACGGTGTTTTGAAGCTGTACGAAAAATCCGCCGCGCATTACACCTGTGACAGTGGCTTCGTATGTATTGCCGACATTTTGAAGCATGAATTCCGCCGCATAAAAATCTTCCGCTGTGCGTTCGGTTTTCATCGCGGAAATTTCGGCTTCTGATGAACGTTTTGAAGCGGCGTTTACGTAATTTCTGTAACGCTTAGCGATTTTGTCTTCGGGTAATTTATTATAGCACAAATCTGTTAAAATACGGTGAATCGCCAAATCGGGATAACGCCTTATCGGCGATGTAAAATGCGCGTAATCATCAAGCGACAGCCCGTAATGCCCCAGAGGCACATCGGCATATTTAGCCTTAGCCATTGAACGCAGTACCATCATATTCACGGCGAGAGCTAAAGGCTTGCCTTTTTGTGAGGCAATAATCTTCGCTAAATGTTTCGGTTTGGGGATTTCGCCCTCGCCGATTTTCGGCGGATTTATCCCGACTTTTATTAAAAATGCCCACAGTTCTTTTATTTTATCGGCGGGTGGCTTATCGTGAACACGATAAACAAAAGGCACATCACGCTCACGCGCAAGCCTTGCGGCGGCGGTATTCGCCATCAGCATAAATTCTTCGATAAGCAGTTCGGAAAGTCCCTGTTCGCGGCGTTTTACATCAATACAAACGCCGTCTTCATCACAGATATATTTGCCCTCTGATGAAATAATTTCAGGAGCACCGCGTTTTAGGCGGTTTGCGGTGAGAATTTCTGCCAATTCTTGTGCTAACATTATTGTATCAGTCAGTCCGTCATATTTTTGACGGAGTTCGAGCGGAATTTCGGTATTATTTTGTTTGGCGTTGATGATTTTATTTATTTCAGAATAAACACCTTTTACGCGTGAACGAATGACGGATTTACTGAATTTAAATAAACCTAATTTACCGTCGGCGGTAATCCGCATAAGGCATGAAAACGCCAATCTGTCTTCATTCGGGTTAAGTGAACATATGCCGTTGCTTAAAGCTTTCGGGAGCATCGGGATAACCTTATCCGCGAAATAAACGCTTGTCCCGCGATTAAAGGCATCTTTATCCAAAGCCGAATCGGGTTTTACATAAAAACTTACGTCGGCGATATGTACACCTAATTCATAGCCGTTGTCCGTTTTTCTGACTGAAATGGCATCGTCTATATCCTTGGTATCTTCGCCGTCAATCGTGAAAATCACACGTTTGCGCAAGTCAAGGCGGCGGAGTTTCTCTTCTTCGGGTATACCTATAGCAGAAACCGCTTCGGCTTCTTTTAATACGTCTTCCGGAAACTCTATTTCAATGCCGTTTAGTTTAACAGCGGCGAAAGCAGAACTTTCGGCACACTCACTGTCGCCGAAAATCTCCGTTACAACAGCTTCGTGGTCGGAATGTCTGCGCCCGCGCCGCGATATCTTAAAACCGACTTTGTCGCCCTCATAAACCTCGCCGTCTGTAATCTCAACCACCGACATTTTCTCATTAGGCATACAGTCAGGGCGAATATAGGCATATCCCCCGAAATTCTCAACAGTCCCCGTTAAAAGGTTATCCGACTCTTTTATAACTTCTTTGATTTCACCCTCGGGGCGCGTAATATCACGCGGCGGCAGAATCTTCATCAAAACCAAGTCGCCCGGCATTGCTCCGCCTAAGAATTTCCCGGGTATGAAATATCTTGTAGCATTGTCGTCACACGAAACAGCAAAGCCGTATGTACCGTTTATTCCGTCAATTTGCGCCTTAATAACGCCGTAATGACGCGTTTTCGGCGGCGAATATGTTTCCTTTTCGGGTTCGGCATATGTTACAGCAGGATACCCTGAGGCGGCGGGGTAAAGTCTGCCGCCGTGTTCTGTAACAACACCGCTTTTAATAAGGCTTAAAAGAGCTTCGCTGAAATCGGCGGCATTGGATTTTTTTGCAAATTCAATACGCCGTGTCAAGTCGGATTCTTTTATGCCGTCTTTGATTATTTTCTTACTGCGCATAACATCGGTTATCGCATTGACAAATTTTTCGGTTTTCTTAGACATTTTTTCCTGTATTTTATATTAATTTTTACGTTTAATTATTTACTATCAGTCTATTATATACGATATCGGTTAATTTGTCAAGAATTTTTTTTCGCTTGCTATATCAGGGTTTTACATAATTTATCAATTTTTTCGGTATTTGCCGCTTCGGTATAATAAATTTCGGTTTGGGACAAGATTTCAGCGGCTTCTGACAGTGCATATTTACATTCATTCATTAAATGCTGATATGCCATTTCATCAAATCTTAAATGCCCGCGGTTCTTTGATAAAACCGATTTTACATAAAACCGCGCCGCGTTTATTGTTTTGTGTTTTACATTTTGCTCACCGGCAGGATGCTGAAAAAACAAATGCAGTGAAAGTTCGGGTATTGAAACCCCGTCGCAAATATCGGCAGATTGAGCGTTTATTATTATCGGGCAGATACTCTTGATTACAGTATAACCGTATTCGGCTGCCGTTTTTGTGAGTTCTTTTAAAATATAAGACGAAGCATAAATACATTCATCTTTAATATAAAAAATCTCGCCGTTTTCTGAATTTGCGGGATAAATTTTGCTGTAACCATCGGGTGTTACCGCTGAAAACTGGCGGCTTTTTATACTGCCCTCTTTATCTTTAATTTTCGGGATGAATTTTTTCACGAAACGCCCGATAAACCCGTCCGTCTTCTCTTTTAAAAATGCATCAGAGCCTATGCGGTATGCATCATCGGTAATGTTGCCTACGGCAATCAGAGCGCGCATAGCCCGCGCCGCCGCGTTTTTATAGTTTTTATAAAGTTTTGACAGTTCATCATAGTTTTCACGAAGTTTTGATAAATCCCAGCAATCGCCTAAATTCACTATCTGCTGTGCCGCACCTTGAATTTCGGGTTCAAACACGTGCGGCGAAATACTGTCACAGACAATTGTATTTTTATCAAGCAGTGTTATAGCATCAATAGAGCCGGGCTGAGCAGAACAATAATAAATATCCTGCAAAGAATTGTTTGCTTCCGAAATTTTCGCTATAAAATCAGAGCAGCTTCGGTCGCCCTTTAAAATATATGTAAATCTGTTCGGCTGATTTATTTCAGCGGCAAATGGTGAATAATAGCCGTCAGGCGTTATTGTGCCTAAGTAGAATTTATTATGGTACATAGATGTGATCTCCTTTTAAAAAATAAATTACTATATAATATAGTTTTTTTGTGAAATTGTGAAAAATAAGCCTGATTTTTTTAATTTCAGGCTTATTTTAAATTGAAACAGATAAACTTGAAACTATCACCAAATCCCTGTTATAACATAATATATCTTTAGATAGAATCCAAAAAGAGGTTAATTTCAATGTCAGTTTTTTTAGTCGCGGGCGGCGATTTAAGATATACTAAACTATCCGAAAGTTTAGCGCAAAAACACACTGTCTTTGCTGCGGGGTTTGATAAAAACGCTTATAACGCCGAAAAAAGCCGTCTTTTAAACAGTCTTTCGGCATTGCCGGAACGGCTTGACTACATCATTTTACCTATTCCCGCTTCAATTGACGGTGTTCACGTGAACGCGCCGTTTTCGTCAAAACAGTTAACCGTCAGTGAACTCATACCCTTTATTAAACCGGGCGGAACGGTATTTGCGGCGCGGTTGTCGCCGTCGCTACAGGAAAAGTTTTCTGATGCGGGTCTTACAGTCATTGACTATTCACAGCGTGAAGATTTCGCTGTGATGAATGCGGTTGCAACATCAGAGGGTGCGATTCAAATTGCAATGGAAAACACTCTCACGACACTCTCCGACAGAAATATTCTGATTTTGGGCATGGGCAGGATTGCTAAAGTCTTAATCCGTCACCTACTCGGTTTCACCAAGAATATTACCGCCGCCGCACGAAAATCCGCCGATATTGCGTGGGCAGAGATTTACTGCGGCAACGGAATTCATATTGATGAGCTTTTACATTCCGACAAAATCAAGGAATATGATTTAATATTTAACACAATTCCGGCTTTAATACTTGATGAAAAAGCCCTGTCGGCTGTAAATCGTGATGCCTTAATTATAGATTTGGCATCACGCCCGGGCGGGGTTGATTTTGAGGCGGCTAAGAGACTGGGTATACAGACAGAATGGGCGTTGTCGCTCCCCGGGAAGGTAGCTCCCATAACCGGCGGTGATGTTATCGCTAAAACTATACTTAATATTATCAGTGAAAGTTAACACATTTCTTATTACGAGGTATATTCTATGAAATCGCTTAATAAACCTAATAAACCGAAAAAAAAGCCGCTTGAAAACATTAAAATCGGATATGCCCTAACAGGGAGTTTTTGCACGTTTGCCGCAAGTAAGGTCGCTTGTGAAGCCTTAGTTGAGGCGGGAGCTTCGGTTACGCCGATATTTTCATATAATGCCGCATCAATGAACACGCGTTTCGGAAATGCCAAAACGCATATGGAACAATTTGAACGCATCTGCGGCAATCCCCCTATCGCAACCATCGAAAACGCCGAACCCATAGGACCGAAAGAAATGTTCGACATAGTAGTAGTTGCCCCCTGTACAGGGAACACGGCGGCGAAACTTGCGCTGGGTATTACCGACACGCCTGTAACTATGGCTGTGAAATCCCATATCAGAAACAACCGCCCTGTCCTTATAGCTATGTCCACAAACGATGCATTGTCGGCGGCGGCTAAGAATATCGGTATACTCTTAAACTACAGAAACTATTACTTTGTGCCGCTCTCACAAAATGATACCGCCGGTAAACCGCGCTCATGCGTAGCGGATTTTTCACAAATGGTTCAGTCGGTTAATGATGCTCTTTCGGGCAAACAATCTCAGCCTCTGATTTTTTTCAACGAAACCGATTGAGGTTATCATTATGCTTATTTTAATTTTTTCTCTCTGTGTAAGTTTAGCTGTAATCTCTCATATTTACGCCGTGAAAAAAGCGAGGGCGGATATGAAACCTTTTTATATAGTATCTGACTGCAATGCGGCTGTCAAATTGGGGATTTCTTTTAAATGTTAATAAATATGTAAAATCTTTTTCGTGATTTTTACTAAATTCTATTACTCTACTTTGTTTATACATACAAAAAATGTGTGCGGTTTGTGAAGTTTACAAAAAAACACTTGCTTTTTTCGGTGATTAAGCTATAATAGTAACTAATGTAACTGTTTTGTAATTAATAAATCATCATATAGATACCAATAATACCAGAAAATTTCTGCATACCGCACACAAAAAGAAAAAAATGCGGTGAAGTTTAAAATACCGGAGAAAATTAAAGCCTTGAACACTAAAAAGAAAAACAGGGTAGTAGCACGGTTTATGAGCCTCGGAGGGCTTAAAAACCGCTCGCCGCTCGGTTTTATAGAATACCTCGGCGAATTTGTCTTTTTCATAGTTTTTACTCTGCTTGACGGGTTGCGCCGCGCTTTTTTGTCGCTTTTAAAACGTGCAGCGAAAAAGATTTTGCCGCTTTTTAAAGCTTCCCACGCTTCACAGGGACCGCGCAGTAAGTCTGCCGTAAAAATCGCTTCCGGGTTCAGACGCTTCCTGCTTCGTGACCGATTAACCAGCGCAAAAATCACATTCAGCCGCCGTAAGAAAAAATACGGGGCTATTCGTGCTACTGCTCTGCTGTTGTCTGATATCGTTTGTTACATAAAAAAGTCGGATTTCAACTTAAAATCTGCCGTAAGCTTAGTAGCACCGGTTTTAGCCTGTGCGGGATTGGCATTTGCCGTTAACACTGTGACAACTACGGGTATGGGCGTTTCGATTATTTCAAACGGCGAACAAATCGGTATCGTTTCAGTCGATTCTGTTATTGATGATGCAACTAAGGTATTAAACAACCGTATAGCGTATATGGACACAGGTGCAACACCGCCCGAAGTGTTTGTTACCGCAAGACTTGAAATTACGCCTTTGAGCGGTAATGCACAGGTGATGGATTCGGCGGCTTTGGCGGATGCTATTTCACAAAACGGCGACTTAATTGTACCGACAATAGAGGCTTTTGAGCCTGTTTTGACCCCTCCCGCAATTCAGTCTGCCCCTGTTGATGCCGACCCCGGGAATGTGATTTCCCCTGAAACGGCAAAGGCGATTGACGGTAAGATAAAAGCCTATGGTGTAACGATAAACGGCGAATTCTGGGGTGCAATTGATGAACCTATGAAGATTACGTCGTATTTAAACGACCTCAAAGCTCCCTATGAAGCCCCCGATGTAACGTCACTGAGCTTTGACAAAGAGATTGTCTATGACTATGAGCAGTTTTATTTCCCCTACGAAATAAAAGATGAACAGCTGCTTTTAGACCGCTTGAGCGGCACTGCGAAAGAAGCGGTATATATAACAGTAGAACTCGATGATTCACCATGGTCAATGGCTATGGCGAATGATATGAGCCTTGACGAATTCTTAGAGTGCCCTATAACCGACAAAAACGGCAAAGTCATTGAAGATATGACAAAGAAATTCCCCGTCGGTGCGCGGATTCAGCTATCGGCTGATGTGCCTTATTTAAGCGTTTTGGTTACTAAACCGCTCACGTATACGGTAGATATTCCCTTTAAAACAGAAGCATCCTACGATTCATCAATGTTTAAAGGCAAGACGACTGTAACATCACGCGGAAAAGTCGGGTCCGAAACTGTTGAAGCAGAAGTGACTTACCGCAACGGCACAATAATTTCACGAAATATACTCTCACGCACACAGACACTTGCCCCTGTCACTCAATACGAAATAATCGGCACTAAAGAGCCTAAAACATATGTTTCGACAAACGGCGGCAGCGGTGAATACCACTGGCCTGTAGAGGGCGGATATATCAGCGCATATATGGGCGACAGACGCGGACACCAAGGTCTTGACATTGCCGCACCCTACGGCACAAATATCTACGCGGCGGCTAACGGCACTATCACCCGCATAGGCGACAAGGGCGACGGCTACGGCAAAGCGATATTTGTCGCAAATGACGACGGATTCATTACGGTTTACGGGCATATGTCAAAAACCGCCGATTTCGCCAAGGGCGATTATGTGGTAAAAGGACAGCTCATAGGCTTTGTAGGCTCAACAGGACGCTCAACCGGCAACCACCTCCACTTTGAAATCCGCTCCAGTTACGGCTATGAAGACCCGATGGATTACGTTAGTCAACCCTAACAGAGGTCAGAAGTCAGAGGTCAGAGGACAGAGCGGCTGAATACCTTAAATTCAGATTATAGAAAAATCGCATTACTGCCTTTCGGTCGGTAATGCGATTTTGGGTTTGTAGAGGTGGGCGGACAAATGGCAGAAAAAGACCGCCCGGATTTCTGTAAAACCCGAGCGGCACATTTTGATTTGATATTATCTTCTACGCGGTGAGCAACTTAACATTCGGTAATACTCTCATCGCGGATTGACAGCGCGGTCACCGCGCTTAGTTGAGTTCTGCAAAATACTTAATAGTCTTAACCATCTGTGTTGTATAAGAATTCTCATTATCATACCACGAAACTACTTGTACTTGATATAAATCATCAGAGAGTTTCGCTACCATTGTCTGTGTCGCATCAAAAAGTGAACCATAGCTCATTCCGATTACGTCAGAGCTTACGATTTGGTCTTCTGTGTAGCCGTATGAGCCGGAAGAAGCCGCTTTCATCGCCGCATTAACCGAATCTTTTGTAATATCAGTGCCCTTTACAACAGCTACTAAAATAGTAGTCGAACCTGTAGGAACAGGCACACGCTGTGCTGAACCGATAAGTTTACCGTTGAGTTCCGGGATTACAAGCCCGATAGCCTTTGCCGCACCGGTAGAGTTCGGTACGATATTGGCAGCTGCTGCTCTTGCGCGGCGGAGGTCACCTTTGCGGTGAGGACCGTCTAAAATCATCTGATCGCCTGTATATGCGTGGACAGTAGTCATAATACCGGTCTGAATTGCCGCATAATCATTTAAAGCCTTAGCCATGGGAGCTAAGCAGTTTGTTGTACATGAAGCCGCCGAAATTACAGTGTCGGAAGCCTTTAAAATGCCCTCGTTAACACCGAAAACTACTGTCGGGAGGTCGTTGCCTGCCGGAGCGGAAATAACTACCTTTTTAGCACCTGCATCAATATGAGCCTGTGATTTTTCTTTTGAAACATAAAAGCCCGTACATTCAAGTACAACATCAACACCGAGTTCGCCCCACGGTAATTCATTCGCCTTAGGTTTAGCGTAGATGGTTATTTTCTTGCCGTCTACGGTGATTGAGTCTTCGCCTACTTCTACAGTATGTTTGCCTTCGCCGAAAGTGCCGCAATAGCCGCCCTGTGCTGTGTCATATTTTAAAAGGTGTGCAAGCATCTTGGGGTCTGTTAAGTCGTTTATTGCAACAATGTCATAACCGGGTGCGCCGAACATCTGACGGAAAGCAAGTCTGCCTATTCTTCCGAAACCGTTAATTGCTACTTTTACTGCCATTTTTTATCTCCTTTGTTAATCAGCTACTGGATTTTCGCTGTAATTTAAAAATTCATATATCTATTTTATCACATTGGGGAAAAAATATCAAGGGTTTTCGGAAATTTTTTCTTCAAAAATACTCTTTTAACGGTATATTCACATAAAGTTTAGACCTTAAAAATACAATTCACGTCAAATCTCTTGACAAATACACTGTTTTAATTTATAATAGTAGCATATAAAAAATTCTCTTTGTTTAATCTCAGTATAATTTCAGTATAAGTTTAAACCATAAGGAAATTAAAAATGAGTATCAAACAAAAACTCCTCATCCCCGTAATTATTATTACGACCTTAATGGCAGTAATAGTTCTCGGCGGCGGTATCATCGTATTCAACAACTATGTAGAAAACAGTATTTCAACAGACGTAGAAACTTTGTCGCTTCAAGTAGACAACCAAATTGCAAAATTATGGGATTCTGCTGAAATATCATCGGGATTTTTAGCAAATGACTACATACTCCGCGCCGCCATTGAAAACGGCGACCGCGATGCCGTAATCTCACGCACGAAAAACTTATACAATACATTGTCAACCGATTTTGTCACAATCACAGACACCACGGGTACAGTAATCTACCGTCAGCATGAGCCCGACAATTTCGGCGACTCTGTAGCGTCTCAAGTCAATGTCACAGAAGCTTTAAAAGGTACGGTTTTTACTGAACTCGAACAGGGTTCAGCCGTAAAGCTCTCAATTCGCGCAGGATTCCCTGTTCTTTCCGAAACAGGGGACGTTATAGGCGTAGTTTCAAGCGGCTATCGGTTTGATACCGAAGATTTTGTCGAAGAGATGAAATCAATTACAAACGCCGAAGTTACAATTTTCTTAGGTGATACGCGCCTGTCAACTACAGTAGTAGGTGCAGACGGACAGCGCGCTGTGGGCACAAAAGCTACCGAATCGGTTGCAAATCAAGTCCTCGGCGGCGGCACATATCTCGGACAAACCCTTGTTGCCGGAAAGAATGCTTTTACGCACTATTCTCCGCTTAAAGACTCACGCGGGGATGTTGTGGGTATGGTATTTGTCGGTGAATATACCGAAGAAGCCGATGCCGCTTTATTCAGTTTCACTTTTGCCTGCGGACTTATCGCCGTCGCCGTAATAATAGTTGCGGTAATTATACTGACAGTTACAATTACAAAGATGTTATCACCGATTGTCTTATTGTCGGAATATTTAACAGAAGTCGGCGATACGGGCGATTTAGTGACTTGTGACTCGAAATATGATATATTATTTACGGTTGCAAAAAATAAAGATGAAATAGGCAGTGCCATATCATCTTTTGAGAAGCTTTTGAATAAATTTTCTTATTACGGTAAAAAGCTTGAGCTTATCGCGGACAAGGATTTCTCCGTAAAAGTTCATACAGCAGGTGCGCGTGACACAATGGGCAACTCTATCATAAGTCTGCTCTCACATATGAATGATGTGTTTGCCGAAATAACGCGGGCACAAACACGAGTGTACAGCGGTTCACAACAGATAGCAAGTGCTTCAAAAACACTTGCCGAAGGTGCAACAGAACAAGCGGCATCTATTGAAGAATTGTCAAATTCTGTTGAAGCGGTATCAACATCTGTTAAACTTGCCTCCGATTCTGCCAGAGAGGCTTCAAACACTGCCGATAATGTAACTTCCATCGCCAATGTCGGCAAATCACAGATGGATGCAATGGTAAAAGCCGTAACCGATATCAACGCTGCTTCACAAAATATCAAAAACGTCATTAAAGTTATCGACGATATTGCATTCCAGACAAATATTTTAGCCCTTAATGCGGCAGTGGAAGCCGCGCGTGCGGGTGAAGCCGGAAAAGGCTTTGCGGTAGTAGCAGATGAAGTCCGTAATTTAGCGGCAAAATCGGCGGCGGCGGCTAAAGAGACAAGCGATATGATTGCCGATTCTATGGCTAAAGCGGCGCAAGGGGTTACGATAGCGAATCAGACAAGCAGTTCGCTCAATGAGATTATAGACGGCATCGCAAAGAGCCGTATAATCTCTGCGGATATTGCCGCGAAGACCCTCGACCAATCTCACACGATCAGTGAAATTAACACCGGACTCATTCAGGTTTCTCAAATAGTTCAGACAAATACGGCAACATCAGAAGAATCAGCAGCAGCAGCAGACGATTTATCGGCTGAATTTACGGTTTTAAGTAAATTGATTGAAGAGTTTAGACTAAAGCAGAGTCAGAAGTAGGTTTGTAGGGGCGAACTTCGTTCGCCCGGGCGAACACAGTTCGCCCCTACGCGGTGAACATTTAAAAGCTCTAAAATTTTTTCATCGCGAAATCAAAGTCTTTGAAAGGGGTTTGGGGAAAACTTTCTTCAGAAAGTTTTCCCCAAGGATTCTATGGACTCAACCACAATAAAATGCCCGAATTGCGGCGGTGATTTGCGGTTTTCGGCTGAAAAGCAACTGCTCATCTGCTCATATTGCGCTTCTGAATTTACAGATGATGAACTCAAAGAAGCAGAGAAACCTTTCACTGAAACGGAACATTTCGACGTTCACTCAAACCCCGAAGATGTCACCCACTTCACCGAAAACACTGTGGGGTATGTGTGTTCGTCGTGCGGCGCAGAGATTATGTGCGACTCAAATACTTCCGCCTCGGAGTGTTATTATTGCCACAACCCCGTTATCTTAAAGGGCAGACTGGACGGCAAATTCAAGCCGGATTTAGTTATTCCGTTTAAAGTTACCCGCGAAACAGCAGAGGAACTCTTCAAAAATTGGGTAAAACGGAAATGGTTTGTTCCAAACGACTTTAAATCGGCGCGCCAGCTTGAACGTCTCGCGGGAATGTATACGCCGTTTTGGATTGCCGATTGTAAAGTTAATGCTCAAATGAACGGTACGGCTAAGATTTCGACTACTTTTACTACCGGGAATTATGTTGTCACAACTACTAAAGTTTATAACGTTGACCGCGCCGCTTTTATGCAATATGAAAAAGTCCCCGCCGATGCTTCTCAAAAACTTGACGATGCGTTTATGGATTCGCTTGAACCCTTTAATTATAACGAATTGACGGATTTTTCAATGAGCTATCTGTCGGGTTATTTCGCCGATAAATATGACGTTGACAAAGACGAGGTCATAAAGCGCATTAAAACACGCGTTGAAAGCTCGGCGCAGGATGTTTTGCGGCAGGACGTCAGCGGTTATACCTCCGTTTCGCCGACATTTAAATCTACAAACATAATCCGCACGGATTGGCTCTATACCCTTTTCCCGGTGTGGTTTATGACTTATATGTATAAAGGTAAAGTTTGGACATTCGCCGTGAACGGTCAGACCGGGAAAGTCTGCGGTATTCCGCCGCTCTCTGCTTTGAAAGTCGCCCTCATGGCTTCAATTTTGATGATTATCGGTATGCTTATCGGGCTTTTCTTACCGCTCTTTACGGGGTAATGTGAATATGAAAAAACTTATTTCAACACTAATCGCCGTCATTGCGGGGTTCATTCTCTCCGCCGGAGTTTCGGCAGAGATTTATTTAGACGATTCGGCTGATTTTTTAACAGCCGAGGAAGAAACTGAACTTCAAGAGCATATGAAAGACCTCGAAAACCTCACCGGCTGGAACGTGGGGATTGTCACAGACCCGTCGGAATACTATAACTATGATTTCGCTTATAAAATGGCTGACAGCAGATACACAGACATTTTCGGATATGAAGACGGCATTTTGTATCAAATGTCGGGGGTTCATGATTATTATCTGATGATTATAACTCAAGGGACTGCTACCGATATAATCACTTCATCAAAGATAGAACAGATACTTGATGCGGCAGAACCGTCGTATATAGATTATGATGAATACGGCTCGGCGGTAAGTTTCATATACAAAGCAGAGAGTATATTCATGCACAGCGGGTATACTTTAGTTGACGGAAGGCTTTCTTTTGATATTTGGAGCAAACTTGATATCGTAAGTTTGTTCTTCCCGGGATTTTTAATCGGTGCTGTAATAGCCGGAATAGGGATTATAATTATAGTAGCCCGCTATAAAACGCACCCGAAAATCAGTGCTTCCGCATATCTCGATAACAACAACGTGAATTTCTACCGGCGTTCCGACGTATATCTCCGAACCGACACCACCCGCGTCCCCATCTCAAGCGGCGGCGGCGGAGGCGGACACGGCGGCGGAGGCGGCGGACGAGGCGGCGGCGGTCGAGGGGGGCATAGGTAGATGTTAGAGGTTAGATGTGAGAGGTTAGAATAACGAAAATCACGTTTATTAGCCTAATCACGTGAATATATGCGGGTGGTTTTGTAGTGCCTTGTAAAATCTAAAACTTTGCATTTGGAGTAAGCGGGCGGATGTGGACATCCGCCCCTACGGACATCGTATTTGCTGCCACAGGGGGAGAGGGGTAGGGGGTGCAGGGGGTGTAGGGGAGAGGGGGCGGCGTCACGCCTGCCACTCCGAATAGCCGCCCCCTCGCCCCTCACCCCCTGCAAGACATTCAAA
>JAISHV010000093.1 GCA_031262495.1 Ruminococcus sp. | reverse complement strand
ACCTATCACAAGCGTTATGCCGTCTTTATTATAGCCGTCTGCCGTTACTTTTACGGCAATTTCCCCTGCCGCATTCTCCATAATCATATCAATGCTGTCATTCAGTTCGAGTCCCGTTTCCATTACTGTGAAATCTGCATTGCCGTAAATCTCGGTGAGCGACGCTTTTACATCCTCTGTAATCCCGCCCGCGTCAGCCGTTTCGGTGAGGTCGTGCACGAAAATCAACAGCGCTGTGAAAATTACACACACTATAATTAATACTAATGAGGGTTTAATTTTTTGCATTTATTTCACCGCTTCTTTCTTCTCTGTAATTATACCAATCGGTCGGCTCGCGGTGAAACGGTCAATCATCGGCGTGAGCAGATTCATAATAAGAATTGAGAAAGACACGCCCTCCGGGAAACCCGCGAAATGCCTTATTAAAAACGTCAGCGCGCCGCAGCCGAACGCGAAAATGATTTTGCCCTTTTCGGTGAGCGGTGATGTGGCGTAGTCAGTCGCCATGAAGATTGCCCCTAAAAGTAAGCCGCCGCCCAATAAATAGTATAACGTAGCCGCTAAACTTTGAGTATAAATTAACGTAAATATACCCACAGTACCGATGTAAACCAGCGGAATAGTCGGCGTAATAGTTTTCGTGAAAATAAGTATCAGCCCGCCGAGAAGCAACGCTATTGCGCAAGTTTCCCCGAGACACCCGCCGGTGAAGCCGGTAAGCATATCCTTTAAAGTAAATGGCAGCACCTTATCCGTGCCCGAAATCAGGAAATCCGCCGCAAGAGGCGTGGGGGCGGTTACCGCATCAAGCTGTGTGAAATTTGTCACCGGTATTGTCCATTTGGTCATCTGCGCGGAAAACGAAATCATCAGGAAAACACGTGCGGTAATAGCAGGGTTCGCGAAATTTTGCCCGATGCCGCCGAAGAGTTGTTTTACAATAACAATCGCAAAGAATGAGCCGAGGATAGGTATATAAATCGGTACAGAAGACGGCAAATTCATAGCGAGTATAAGCCCTGTGACAACAGCCGAAAGGTCGCCTATGGTCTGCGTTTTTTTGGTAATAACGCGAAACAAACCCTCGAACAAAACGCATGAAATCACACAAGTCACAAGGATTATCAGAGCATTAATCCCGAAAATAACACAGCTCATAACAGCCGCCGGCAACAGTGCTATACAGACCGCAGCCATAACACGCCGGGTAGAGTCTTCACCGCTGATATGCGGAGACGGGGAAACATACAGAGTAGGCATATTAAAATTCCTTATTATCGTTTTAATAAAGCTTTCGCCAACTGATTATATTCAGCCAAAGGTCGATGCGCAGGACAGGCGTAACTGCAACACCCGCAGTTCATACATAACATCAAACGCAAATCCTTCAAACCATCAATATCTTTCGTCTTATAAGCCTTTTCAATTTGCATCGGCATTAAATTCAAAGGACACGTCCTCATACATTTGCCGCAGCGTATGCAGTCAGTCGCAACAGGTGCTGTAATATCTTCCGAAAATGCTAAAATTGCGTTTGTAGATTTCAAAACAGGCTGAGCCGTATCATAAACCGAAACGCCCATCATCGGACCGCCGTAAAGAACGGTTTTTACATTTTCAGCACCGCCGAAATCGAGCAAATCCTTAATCGGTGTACCCACAGGCACAAGGTAATTCCCGGCATTCCGCTTGATAGCCGTCCCGTCAAGGGTGAGCCGCTTCTTTATAAGCGGTATACCCGTGCGCGCATATTGCGCGATAAAAGCGACAGTCGATACGTTTAAAACGACAACACCGACATTGACGGGCAATTGCCCCTCACAGACTATTCGCCCCGTGCCTTTGTAAATTACCACCTTTTCAGCACCTTGGGGGTATAATGACGGCATTGTTACCACATCAATACAATTAGAATCAGCGATTTTCTTTTTCATCAGCGCGATGGCTTCGGGCTTGTTGTCTTCAATGCATATTTTACAGAAAGGAATACCTAATATCTTTTGTACTAATAGTATACCCTCAATGATATCAGAAGAATTCTCCAAAAAACAGCGGTAATCGGAAGTTATGAAAGGCTCACATTCTGCACCGTTAATGACGAGTGTATCAACAGGCGTTTTGACAGGGTCGTATGAAAATTTTATGTGAGTCGGAAACGCCGCACCCCCAAGCCCCGCTAAACCGCTTTCGCGAACAGCGTAAATCAGCGATTCGCGGTCGGTGATTACAGGCGGTTTGATGTCGGGTGATTTTTCATCTAAACCATCAGGTATAATTTTCACAGCGGGACAATGCCGCCCGTCGGTATTGAGGTAATCCGAAATTTCAGCTACTTCACCCGAAACAGGCGAATGAATCGGTGCAGACATAAACGCCTTAGTGTCGGCGATTTTTTGCCCGATTTTCACAGTGTCGCCTTTTTTTACAATAGGCTCACACGGCGCGCCCATGGTTTGCGCCATGGGGATAAAAATATATTCGGGGGTTTTAAACACCTGTGTTGCAAAATCTTTTGTGTTTTTATGATGGCGAAGTTTAACGCCGCCGAGATTTTTCATATTTTACCTACAAAATCTAACTTTTTTATTGTCTCCGTAAACACCGCGCCCGTAATTACCCCTGTAATAACAGCCGTCAAAAGCGGCACCGGTAAATAATACAAAGTGTAAAAACTCTCCGTCAATATACACGCGGTTAATATTTGCGCGAAAATATGTGACACAGCAGCTATTACACAAATGAAAATGAAGCTTCGCTTCGTGAAAGCTATCATCAAAGCCATAACAATAAATGCCGCAAAAGTCCCTGCGAATGCCATTATACCCGCTGTAAAACCACGCGTAAACATTACAAAGAGTGATTTACACAGAACAATGGGCAGTGCCGCTTTCGTGCTCAAAAGCACTATCGCCGCCATTATACAAACGTTTGACAGACCGAGGCGTACGCCCGGGGGGACACCGGGGATTGCTCCGATGATTAGGGTCTCGGCTATACTTAAAACGATGGTTAAAGCGGTTAAAATCCCGGTCAGTGCAATTTTATAGCTTAGTGGTTTCTGCATAAATTACACCGATTTATACTAATATGCAATAAAAAAATGAAATGATGTGCGGGCGGGCGAGGGCGCCCGCCCCTACTATCCAGCACCAATTAAAATTTGACATTTGGGTATTCATTGGATATTTTTTCTTGTATGTCGCTTGAAGTGAATATATATAACGGGTGAGTAAGACTAAACAGACAGGTGAGAAGTTGCGCGGGGGGTGTGGGGGTTGGAGGTGTCGGAGGATAGGGGGAGAGGGGGCGGCGGGGTAATACCGCCTCAGATAGCCGCCCCCTCTCCCCCTGTCCTCTGACAAAGCCATGCAAACGTGACATTCACGACATTCATATTGACATTCATATGACATTCAAACGGACATTCACAAATGTAAAGTTTTAGTTTTTACAGCGTACTACGGAACAATAAAACTCTGTAGGGGCGACCGCCCTCGGTCGCCCGTTTTGGAAAAAAATTAAATCAGTTCTTTAAATGCATATTAGTATTAGACATATGCATCTAAAGCTTTTTCATTTTGCGGCAGAATTACCACTGAAACACCGTTCGGGACACAGGCGATAATCTCATTGCCGCGGTGGATAAAGCCCTGCCTAATACAGTCATGCCCCGGGCAATCGGAGTAGGTAACACGTACCCCGCCGTCACTCACTTCAAACGTCATGTGAGGAGTTTCGTCTTTCACTAAGTCTGTCAAGTTGAAATTACTATTTGTATTTAAATCTATATAATATACTTCTTGTTTATAATTTACAACAGCTACCGAGCCTGATTTTTCAATACTCATTGTAATAATCAATATAATTGATACCAATAGTAATGCCACAATCGCAATAATTTCGCCCTTTGAAATATATTTCATGTCAAAACCTCTGTAGTCAAATTACCGTAGGTTTTGCCCTGTAAGTCAGTTGCAAAGAAGCTGAATTCATCGCACATAAAACGCTCAACCGATTTTGTGCCCTCGATATAAATCAACGTCGAAAGGTAATCCGCCATAACGCCGCCGTTTTCGGTTTCAGCGGAGACAACTACGGTTACGCTTTGAAGGTCGGTTTTCACCGGGTAACCCGTCTTCATATCAAAAATATGGCTGTAATAAACCCCGTCAACGCTGAATCCGCGTTCCGAGCCGCCTGATGTTGAGACAAACGCCGCAGATGTTTCAAAAAAGCGTGTTACTTCTCCGTTTTCGTTCTTTATGCCGACTTCAAAGGGCTGATTTTCGGGCTTTTCGCCGTAGAGTAACACGGACGAACCGAACGAGAGCACCGCCCATTTTGCCGAAGTTTCCGATAAGTAGTTTAATGCTTCATCTGTCGCGTAACCTTTTGCCGCCGCACCCGGGTCAATGAGCGTCCCAGCCGGAAATTTCGAGAAATCACCGCCGAAATATTCGCCGTTCGTCATTGCCAAGAGGGCATTTTCGATTTCTATATCAGACGGCACTCGCGGCTCTGATGTAGAAACTCCCCACACCCGCGTGAGTTCCCCGCAGGTGAGGTCAATCAGATGATTTTCGTCATACTTTTTTGCTATACTGTCGGTAATATTCAATAGGTTTTTTACAGGAACGCTCTGAATTTCATTCGCGGTAACGTCATAACACCGCTCAAATTCATCCGAAAGCGCGTGCAAATCCATAAACAATCTCAGCCGCTCGGACAGCGCGATTTTGTCACCCGTAAAAGTCACTGCCGTATCAAACATAAATGAGGTTGTGTTGCTGTCAGGTTTTTCAGTCAGGGTACAGCTTGAAAGAATAAAAATTATACTTAGGAGTGCGGAAAAAAACTTATATTTTTGCACGTTAATTTAATAGTTAAAGTAAAATCTCGAACAGAATAGATTATATCATAATTTCGTGTGGTTGTCAAGTATTTTGTAGAATATTTAAAAAAAATCGGGGAATGGGCTTGATTATTTTTTTTGAATATGATAGAATAGAGGTTAGACTGTGAATGTCGGATGAATGTCAATATGAATGTCTGTGAATGTCCGTCTGCGATGTCGTATGAATGTCGTGAATGTCCGTTTGCATGAACTTGTCAGGGGTAAGGGGGTAGGGGGGCGGCTATAGCGGCGGTAGTGACACGCCGCCCCCCTACCCCCTCACCCCCGACACCCCCCTCCCCCACCCCCCTGTGGCGGCAAATACGTTTTCTGTAGGGGCGACCGCCCTCGGTCGCCCGCACATTCTAAAAACTGTACGGTTTACTGATAAGCGCGACATTCACTCTGTATTCTGTATTCTGTATTCTGTATTCTGGTTTTAAATGTTTTTTGATTCCCTAAAAAAAATCCCCGCCTACGCGGAAGTTTCCGATGCTGTTTCTAAGCGGCTTTCGCCGATTTATTTAAGCGGAGCTTCTCACAGCGGGCGTGTTCATCTGATTTCGGGGCTTGTTCGGTCCTCTTCGGATTCGGTCCTTGTTATTTGCGATACCGAAGCCGCCGCTCTGCGGTTTTGTGACGATTTAAATGTGTTGCTCGGCGCAAACACTGCGGGCAATCCCATTGCCGCGCATCTGCCGGCTAAAGACTTAGCTCTTTTATCGTCGGAAGCCGTCTCAAAAGAGTATGAACACCGCCGTATCGGCACACTGAGTTGTATTCTCTCTGGCTTAACGCGTGTAATTTGCGCGTCTGCCGAGAGCCTTATGCAAGTCACTATCCCCCCCGAAATCCTCAAAGAAAACACCCTCTGCCTTAAAAAAGGCGGAGTTTTCGACGTTTCCGAATTAACCCGCCGCCTCCTTTCTGCCGGTTATGTTTCCTCACTTAAAGTCGAGGGCACGTGTCAATTCTGCCGCCGCGGCGAAGTCTTCGACATCTTCCCTGTCGGCGGAAAATTCCCCGTCCGCCTTGAATTCTGGGGTGACGAAATCGACACCATTGCCCTCTTTGACCCCGAGACACAGCGGCGTACCGATGAACTGACAGAAATTACCGTACCGCCCGCCCGCGAGGTTCTGTTTCCCGATGCGAAAACGCAAATTGAAAAGCTGCAAGCACTTGCCTCAAAATCCCACGGCAAACGCACGGAACTCATCAGAAAACACTTAAAACGCGATATCGAAATGGTTGAAAACCTCTCCGACGGCGTTTCGGCATACGTTTTGCCCGATATGGATAAATATATTCCTTTAGCGTATGAAAAACCGGCAACGCTTTTTGACTATCTGTCAAGGACTTCGCTTGTGGTTTTCGCGGAATTTCACAATATTCAGTCGTCCGCTTCAAACGTTTATTCACTGTTTCGCGAGGATATTTCCTCACTCATTGAACAAGGCGAACTCTGTAAAGGTTTAGACGGATATTTAAAATCTTTTGACGAAATCGTAAGTTACGCCGAGCGTTTTACGGCTTTATATATGGACTCCTTCCTGCGCGGCGGCGGCAAAACCTTCGCGAAACTCATTAACGCCCACTGCGGGCAAACCGCTCTGTGGAGCGGCGAAATTTCGGCACTCATTGATGATTTACAGAATTTCACCGAGCGCGGTTATATTATGTATCTGCTTGCGGGGTCTGAAAAAACCGTGCCTATAGTTGTTTCTGATATCCAAAATGCGGGTATAAATGCCGAAATTCTGACCGAGAATTCTGTTTTAAAACCCGGGACGGTTTATGTAACTTTTGGCGCATTATCGGGCGGATTTGACTGGACGGATGCGAAAATCGCGCTGATTTCACAGTCAACCGCTGTTTCATCAAAACGCCGCACCGGAACTTCTAAAAAACGCGCTAAATCCGAAGAAATTTTATCACTGTCGGATATACAAAACGGCGACCTTGTGGTTCATTCGGTTTATGGAATAGGGCGTTTCGGCGGTATTCGGAAAATCGAAATTGAGGGCGTTACAAAGGATTATATTACCATTAAATATGACGGCACGGACGTTTTATATGTGCCTGTAAATCAGCTTGACCTTGTTTCAAAATATATCGGTCCCCGTGACAATGACAAAGTCCGCCTCAGTAAACTCTCAGGCGGCGACTGGGCAAAACGCAAAGCCCGTGTCCGCCAAGCCGTAAAAGACATGGCGGACGACCTTATAAAACTCTACGCTAAGCGGGCGCAAACGCCGGGCTACGCGTTCCCGGCTGATGATGATTTACAGAATGATTTCGAGTCGCGTTTTCCGTTTTCGGAGACGGACGACCAGTTACAGTCTGCCGCCGAAATCAAAAACGACATGGAAACACGAAGACCGATGGATCGTTTGCTTTGCGGTGACGTAGGTTTCGGGAAGACGGAAGTTGCGTTCAGGGCGGCGTTTAAGTGCGTTGAAACCGGCAAACAATGTGTATTCTTAGCCCCCACAACCGTTTTAGCGTGGCAGCATTATCAGTCGGCGTTAACGCGTTTTGAGGGATTCGGCATAAGGATTGCGCTATTGTCGCGGTTTTTATCGGCGCGTGAGCGAACGGACGTTCGTAAGAAATTAGCGGACGGTAAGGTAGACCTCATTATAGGTACGCATATGCTGGTTCAAAAAGGCGTAAAATTCGCCGATTTGGGGCTTGTAATAATTGACGAAGAACAACGTTTCGGTGTAGCGCATAAAGAGAAATTCAAGGAAATTTTCTCGGGCGTTGATGTACTAACGCTATCGGCTACACCCATTCCGCGTACTTTAAATATGGCGATGAGCGGCATACGCGATATGAGCGTTTTAGAAGAAGCGCCCGTAGACCGTCATCCGGTTCAGACCTTTGTAATTGAGTATGACACAGGGGTTTTGGTTCAGTCGCTGCGGAAGGAATTGCGGCGGGGCGGTCAGGCGTTTTATATCCACAACCGTGTTGAAACTATCGCAAAAACCGCCGCGAATTTGTCCGATCTGCTCCCGGAAGCGGTTATCGGTATTGCACACGGGCAGATGGACGAGGATGAATTGTCGGAGATTTGGCGCAAACTGATTGAGCGCGAGATTGACATACTTGTTTGTACAACTTTGATTGAAACAGGCGTTGATGTGCCTAACTGCAATACGTTAATTATAGAGGATGCCGACCGTTTCGGTTTATCGCAGCTGTATCAATTGCGGGGCAGAGTGGGACGGAGTTCGCGCCGGGCGTACGCATATTTCACATTCAGACGCGGCAAGGCTTTAACGGAGATTGCTACAAGAAGGCTTGAGGCAATACGTGAATTCACGCAATTCGGCAGCGGTTTCAGAATAGCAATGCGCGACCTTGAGCTGCGCGGCGCGGGCTCGCTTTTGGGGGCAAATCAACACGGGCATATGGATTCTGTCGGTTATGATATGTATCTCAAAATCCTGTCGGATGTTATGGCAGAGCAAAAAGGCGAAGCACCGGCGCACCGCACCGACGATTGTTTAGTTGACCTGAAAATCGAAGCGCATATCCCGGAGGAATATATACCGTCTTTAGCTGACCGTTTGGATATTTACAGAAAGATTGCGGCAATAAGAAATGATACCGATGCAGAGGATTTATATGATGAACTCATAGACCGTTTCGGTGACCCGCCGAAGGCTATTGAGGGGCTTGTTACGGTAGCCTTAGTCAGAAGCAAGGCGGCATCTCTGACAATCACCGAAATCACCGAACGCGGCGGCGCAATGTATTTTTATTTAAAGGAATGTACCCTGCCGCAAATCCAAAATTTAGTAATGAAATTCAAACACCGCGTAAACATAAACGGCGGCGAAAAATCCTACATCGCCGTGACAATGGGGAAAGAAACGCATGAGGAGTTGATGAAGTGCGTTATAGGTTTGCTGACGCAAACAGAGGTCAGAAGTCAGAGGTCAGAGGTCAGAGAATGACAGCCTTGATTTTCGCTGAAAACAAAAAATGTATTTTGTGTTGACATTTTTGATTTTTTTAAGTATAATATAATCAGAAAATAAGATTTTCTGAAATTATGAGGTTTTAATATGTTATCTGAAATGCGAAGCAGAAGCCAAGTAACCATGCCTAAAGAGATTGTTGGTTCTATGGGTTTAAAAGACGGCGATAAATTTGAAGTTTTTGAAAAAGACGGTATGATTTGCTTTATGCCTGTAGCGGTTTATCCGAAATCTTATATAGAAAAATTAGAAGCCATAGCCGATGAAACAATGGAAGATTATAAATCGGGTAAAATAAAAGCTTATACAGATATAGATGAGTTGATAGAAGACCTAAAATCATTATGAGATATACGTTAATACGAACCAAACAGTTTGAAAAGAGTTTTAAAAAGCTTTCAAAAGTTGAAAAAGCTCTTACTATATCTAAACTGGAAATTTTCAGCCAAACGCCGCTTCACCCGTCGTTGCGCGCTAAGCACATTCAGGGTACTAAAAATCTATTTGAAGCGAGTGTTAATATGGATATTCGTTTTGTTTGGCGTTATGACGGCGATAGAATAATACTGATGCTTGACATCGGACACCACGATATTTTAAATAATTATTAGGATTTTAAAAATAAAATGCCCCCAAACACCATAACCGAAAAACTTGCCGAACAGCTTTCTTATGATTATAACTGTTCGCCCTATGATTTTTTTTCAGGGACAAATTCTGTCACAGAGTCGCTTCTCCACCCCGGAAGACGGCGTTTTTCCGAGACCGCCGATATCTTTAAAATGGCTACAATCGGCGGCGGAACGATTATCTCCTGTCTGCCCGAACTTACAGGCTTTTCAAAAGAAATCGCCGCTCGATATGGTGATGAAATTTTTTCACAGCCTGCTCTGTCGGAAATTTCAACAAAAATCTCTGAAATAAACTTGCCGCCTTTAAATCAAACTGTAAATCCATCTGATGTTTCACTGTCGGAAATTTCAAAAAAACTCTCAAATAATCATACTGAAGAAATTTCAGAAGATTACTCAAAAACAGTACTTGCGCCGCAATTTAAAATTGCCTTTTTACCGAAAAAGAAAACTTCAAAACCCAACCCGACGGATATTTTTTATGACATAAGAGTTTTTGAGGGCGATGATGTAAAAAAACTCTACGGCTACAGCGGATTTGAAAACGCCCTCTGCCGAAAAACCGGCAAAAGGCGTGATGTTTTAGCTGTCTGCGCTTTTTACGGCGGCGAAATTATCGGTATCGCCGGCGCGTCAAACGACTCAAGGATTATGTGGCAAATAGGTATTGACGTGGATTGGCGTTTTAAAAACAACGGTATCGCGAAAACCCTCGTAGGCATCTTAACAGAAGAAATCTTCGCCCAGAAAAAAATCCCCTACTACGTGGTTTCCCCCTCAAATATCCCGTCGCTCAATACGGCGATATCGTGCGGGTATAGTCCAAGCTTCGCAGAGGTCAGAACCGGTGCCCCGGCGGGGCTGTAAAGCAACGCTGCGTATCGCTGATGGAAGTATTTAAGAACGTCTAAATGCTCACCGCGTGGGAGCTTCTGATAGGCTGTAGTTGCGTAGCAACTACGATGCTCACCGCGTAGGAGCTTCTGATAGGCTGTAGTTGCGTAGATAAAAAAACAAACGCAAAGTTATGCGTTCGTTTTAATATTTAGATTGACAATATAATATTATTTAATTCTTCTTCCGTTAAACCTGTGGTTTCGCTTATTAAATCAACCGGTAAGCCTTTGCGGAACAGATTTCGGGCTATTGCTATGGCTTTTCGCGTTTCGCCCTCATCTATCGCTGTATTATAATTATTTTCTCGGTCAAGTTCAAATTTGAGCCTCGACAAATACCATGCACGTTCACTGCCGCTTTGACTGACTAAAGATTGTGTTTCATATGCCATACGAAAAGCCTCCTTTTCATTTGTCATACTAATGGGCATTTAAAGAATTGTTAGAATTTGCTCCGAAACAACGGGCGACCGAGGGCGGTCGCCCCTACAGCCCCCAAAAATCAAATACAATTTGTAGGGGCGGGCGCCCCCGCCCGCCCGCACATCATTTCATTTTTTTATTGCATAGTAGTATTATGTCGCTCTGTCTTCTGTCTTCTGTGTTCATAAAGTGAACATTTCGTATATCGCCCTAACCGAATTCTCAAAATCCTCATTATTTACGCCTATGATGATAGACAGCTCCGATGAGCCTTGGTCTATCATTTTTATATTTACCCTTGCGTGGGCTAAGGCGGAGAAAATCCGTCCGGCGGTACCTCTTACACTCTTCATGCCGCGCCCTACTACGGCGATGAGAGCTAAATTGTCTTCTACGTAGATGTAGTCGGGGTTGCAGCGGTGGCAGATTTCTTCGAGGATTTGCGATTGTTTGGGTTTAAAGGCTTCACTGTTGACGATAACAGACATTGTGTCAATACCCGAGGGCATATGCTCAAAACTCAAACCCGATTTCTCAAGTGAACGCAGGACATTGCGCCCGAAACCGATTTCTGAGTTCATCATGTCTTTTTCAATATTAATTACAGAAAATCCCTTTTTGCCCGCAATCCCTGTGATAATCATCTTCGGAGGGTTGGTTGTCTCGGGAACTATCATTGTGCCGCAGTCGGACGGTTTGTTTGTGTTTTTTATGTTTATCGGTATTCCCGCCGTTCTCACGGGAAAAATCGCATCCTCATGCAAAACCGTTGCCCCCATATACGACAGCTCGCGGAGTTCTTTATATGTTATTTCGGCGATAGGCTCGGGGTTTTTTACAATACGCGGGTCTGCCGCCAAAAAGCCGCTTACGTCCGTCCAGTTTTCATAAACATCGGATTCCGATGCCCTTGCGGCAATCGAACCTGTTACATCAGAGCCGCCTCTTGAAAATGTTTTTATGGTGAAATTCGGCATTGCGCCGTAAAAGCCCGGAATTACCGCGTTTTGGGCATTTTTGAGCAGCGGTTTAAGTGCTTCATCTGTCGCTTTCATATCAAATACGCCGTTTTCATTAAAGAAAATGCACGTTGCGGGGTCGATAAATTCAAACCCCAAGAATGCCGCGAAAATCAAGCCGTTGAGGTATTCCCCGCGGCTTGCCGCGAAATCACTGCCGGCGCGGTGAGCGAATGCATCTTTTATATTCTCGAATTCGCTTTTGAGCGACAATTCAAGATTCAGCCCCGTAATGATTTCTTCAAAGCGGGCTTCTATTTTTTTGAAATCTTCATTAAAATCAAGCCCCCGCGCCGCCTTTTTATAACAATCATACAGCATATCGGTAACTTTTATGTCGTCGGCAGAGCGTTTCCCGGGTGCCGATACGACGACAAAACGCCTGTCAGGGTCAGATTTTACTATGTCGGCGGCTTTTTTGAATTGTTCAGCGGACGCTAAGGAGCTTCCGCCGAATTTTACGGTTTTTATCATGGGTGGTTTTTCTCTTTTCGTTAAAATTGTGGAATATATTACACATTAATATGCGGATTTAATGCTGTTTTAACATCTTTTTCATTAATAATTCCGGCTATACTGATATCGTCGCCGCTGCCTGCTTCTGAGAGTTTCGGTAGGAGATTTTGAAGCCAATTTATTATATGCGTTTCATCAAGAGGTTTAATTGTTAAAATCCGCTCGTAGAGTTTATATAAATCCTCGGGCTTTGCATATGAATCGGATGCGCCGTCTGTGCATAAAAACACGGCGGCAGGTATATCCTCCGAGTAGTAGTGCCTGAATTCGCTGATTGCGTCGTGGTCGCATATGCTTGTTGTAGCATTTAAAAAACACCTGTCGTCCCACGGAACAGGTTCATTCCAGCCGCCGCCTTTTGACAGAGCGGCGATTTTTCCGTCGCCTATCTGAAAAGCGAACCAGTAATTTTCTGTTACCGCACAGCAGAGAAGTGTTGTACCGTAAGTCGAATAAATCATCTCTTCGTAGTCGTCGGCGGGCGGAATTTTCGCCATTTCTTCTTCTGAAAAGGGGAAATAGAGGAAATCCTCATAAACCTTGTCGCCCCAGCGTGAAATTATGCATTTTTCGAGTTGTGTGATTTGAAAATTTATGTCGTCGGAGCTTCTGTTTTTGAAAGGCAGAAATCGTAAAACGAATTCCCTTACGGCGACAAGTGCAACCTCAGCGGCAAAACGACTGCCTTTGGCGCTGCGAAAATAAGCGTCGGCACCGTGTCCGTCCGCTACGCAAATTATATTCGCTGCTGCACTGCAAAAGACCGCCGAAAAATCCTGACACGGTTTGTTTTTTATTATGTGAGAGTAGCCTATGGATGTGCTGTTAAAATTAATCATAAAGGGTTAATAATATGCGAAATTTGACTGCCGGTCGCCGGCTGAGAGAAACCCGTGCAGGTGGAATTAAAATTAATCATTGTTTTTGTAGGGAGGAACAGGCGAATTTGCGGAGGGGAACGGGCGAACGAAGTTCGCCCCTACGATTCAAACCATCTTCTACGCGGTGAGCATCGTTATTTTCAGAAATATTTCCATCGCGATCCAACCGGCGGGTTGCCCGCCTACTCCCAGTCTTCTTCTGTTATGTCACCTATTTCGTTTTGCATTTCTTCTACGGCGTTTTTGAGTTCGTCGAGGAATTCTTCGGCTTTAGTTGCCGCTAAACCGTCATTGCCTATTGCAGCAGATGAACGGGACGCTACCTGACTTGAGCGGACCGATACGAATTTAATCATACGTTTTAGGACTTCGGAATTTGCAGCAGTTATAACCGCTTCGGGGTCGTCAGTAAATTTCTTTAAAACTTCAATATTTGCATCATCACCGACAGCTAATGCAATTTTAATAGCGTGGCGAAACCAGTTATTCTCTTGAAGCTCCGAAAGCGGGCGTTCCCAGTCGTCAGTCGGCTCGCCGTCCGTCATAAGAAAAATTACGGGCGCAAAAGAACCTGTAGCTTCCTGCATAAAAGAATTCTTCGAGAGTTTAAGGCGGAGTTCTGTGAATGCTTCGCCTAAATCGGTGACACCTGTTGCTTCAACAGGATTCCACTTAAACGTTTCGGCAGGGACAGGACCGTCTTCGGTGAGCCAGCGGCAGCCGTTTGAAAATTCCATAGCGGCGATTTTAATGACGGCATCGGGATTATTCTCGGAGAGTGATTTAAGGTCGGGGATTATCTCCTCAACGGCATTATTTACAGAACCGATTTTAGTACCGAACATAGACCCGCTCGTATCAATCAGGAAAAACAAGACCATCGTCTTGCGCGGCACCGGTACAGTATTTAAAATATCCATATAGTTTTCCCTCTGTTTGGTTTTTTTATCTTCACAGAATATTATACTCTTTTTCAGTGAAGTTGTCAATACCGCTTGAGGAAATTTTTATTTGTCCCAAAATTGATTGAATTTTTCCCAAAACGGGCGACCGAGGGCGGTCGCCCCTACAGACCAAAATTATTTTGAACACTTTGTAGTGCCTTGTAAAATCTAAAACTTTACATTTGTGAATGTCCGTTTGAATGTCAGAATGAATGTTATATGAATGTCGTGAATGTCACGTTTGCATGACTTTGTCAGGGGCAAGAGGGAGAGGGGGCGGCTATTTATCGTGGCAGGCGTGACGCCGCCCCCTCTCCCTCTCACCCC
>JAISHV010000079.1 GCA_031262495.1 Ruminococcus sp. | reverse complement strand
TGCTTGACAGGGTGCGTTTCAAAAGAAGAAAAAGAATCTGCAAATTATAAATTCGGCTGGTATTTCAGTAATGTTACAATTAAACCGGGTGAAACGGACACAGATATGGTCATTAGTCTTGAATTGATTGAAGGTAATAATATTAAAGACTCTATATCTGCCACTCTTATTACCGACAAGACCGAATATGTATCAACAGAATTTTATTCTACATATTCTACTCTTGATATTGGTGGTTTCATAGGTGTTGTATCGCATGAAGATGCAATAAATTTTAGCTTCGACAATGTTAACACAACAGACTATGATTCGTTGGCTGTTACAATCATTGATGAATATCAAAACGAAGAAATTACCCTTACATACTACCCCGACGTGGCATAAACTATATGGAGGATTTTTATATGAAAAACTTAAAATCAGTTTTCGCAGTAATTTTGGTCTTAGTTATAGGCGTGTGCTTGACCGGGTGCGGTCAAAACTCGGAGCAGGAAGTCGCCAATAAGGAATTTAATTCGTATGTTGAGAAGTTAGAATTTCAAGAGAACTGCATATCAATTATTTTTGCCGATAAAGCATGGGCAAAACTTAATTATGATGATGTACTGGATCTCCCCGATATCAGCTCATTTTCTGTAGTATCAAAAGGCGAGACATCCAACCCTGATGTTTTCGGATTATTTTCCGGCGGTACAGCAGACGGCAGGCTCATAACTAAAGGCATATCTTTTTATTACCCCGAATCGGTTCAAAGCTCTGATATCGAGTCTCTGTCACTGAAAGTCAGAAATAAAAGCAGTGAAACAATAACACTTACATACTATCCGAATCCGGAATAAAATCCACCTCCTTAAATTTTTTGAAAGGCTCTCGAAAGAGGGCTTTTCAATTTATATAACAAAAACCCCCGCATTTACAATAAAATGCGGGGGCGCGGCAACCGCGCTGTTAGATCGCGATGGAAGTCTTTCAGAAGCTTAAGATACTCACCGCGTAGAGGCGACTGATTATCTTCTATCTTCTGACTTCTGATTTCTGTTACGCTTTAAGAATCGCAAGTGCTTCTTCACGATAAGCGTCCATGAGGTAGGGTATACCTGTTACCTTAGCACATTCATCTGTGAGGGACATCAGTTCGTTTCTGGTGATAAAGGGTACGGAGAATTTCCGTGCGCCTGCCATGAGCTGTTGTAAACCTACTTTGATTTTATCTGCATATGAATAAATACCGATAGCACCGAGGGGGATTTTGGAAATTTCATCATTGCCCACGATATCTCTGATTTTTTCGTAGTTAACGAAGATTTCTTCGGGTGTTGCGCCGAATTCGGAAACAGTCTTCGGTAAATCATTCGCTTCAATCCATTTGCCGATGTTTTTGCCGACCATACCCGGAATCATTAATGCACGACCCATACATACAGCTTTAACGTACGGTGCGCCCAATGCCAACGCCTTAAATACGCCGTCTTCTGACGAGAAACCGCCTGCGAATGCCAAATCAGGCACACGTTCGCCGTTTTTCTCAAGAATTTGTGCATATTCATAAGCCGCCGAGTGGAGATAAATGGACGGAACGCCCCATTCTTCCATCATGCGCCACGGTGACATACCTGTACCGCCCGAAGCACCGTCAATGGTGAGCAAGTCAATATGCGCCTTAGAACAGAATTTGAGTGCCATAGCGAGTTCACGGAGTGAATATGCGCCGGTTTTGAGTGTAATACGTTTGTAGCCGAGTTTGCGGAGTCTCTCGACTTCTGCCATAAAGCTTTCTTCTGTTACAAAGCCCAAACGGCTGTGACGTTCAAATTCTTTTATTGCGCCTGATTTAAATGAAGCCTGAATAATCGGATCGGAAGGGTCGGGAGTTACGATATATCCGCGTTTTTGGAGTTCGAGTGCTCTTTCAAGAGATGAAACTTTAATTTCACCGCCGATACATTTAGCACCTTGACCCCATTTGAGTTCGATTGTTTCGATTTTATGTTTATTGATGATGTATTCGGCAACGCCGAGGTTTGTGTCTTCAACATTCATTTGAATGAGGATTTCGCCCATGTCTTTGTGGTAACGTTTATAGCTTTCGATACGGCGGTCCATATCGGGGGCTTTCGTAACTTTGCCGTCTGCACCGCGTTCAAGAAGCGGGTCAATACCGCAAACATTTTCGCCGCATACGATAGTTACGCCTGAGATAGCAGCACCTACTGCAAAATGTTCCCAGTTTTTGCGGGCGATTTCGGTTGAACCGAGTGCGCCTGTGAATATAGGTACGCTCATCTTAACTTTTTCGTCCCAGCCGTATTCGGTTTCGGTGGAAACATTCGGGAAACGCGCTGTTTCAGGGGAAGGAACAACGCCGTCAGCCATACCGACAGCACCAACCGCATAACCCTGAATGTTAAGATGTGAATAATCTACGGGGTAATTCTTGTCGCCGCCTGCTGTTACCTCTCCGAAAGGTCCCGGATAGATAAGTTCGCGTCCTCTGAAAGTCGCCTTAAAGACTTCGCAGTTGCCCTTACAGCCGTCAACACAGCGTGAGCACAGCCCTGAGCAAGGTACGACGCTTTTTGATCTGTTGACCGTCCTTGTGGCGTCGTTGCCGTTAGGAGTTTGCAAGTTCATTTTAAATACCGCCTTTTTAGAAAATTTAGATAAATTACAATCGGCATCGTTGCCGCTGTTTATTTAATTATACCATAATTTTTATAAAAGTCAAGTACTTTTTCGGATAAATTAACTAATTAATTTAGTAAATTCACTTAATTCACTCAAAAACAGAAATCAGAAGTCAGAGGTCAGATATCAGAGCACGCGAATGGCTTATTCTGACCTCTGTCTTCTGACTTCTGACCTCTGTTAAATTTACAGTAACCAAAATTTAACGCCGTCATATTATAGACTATGAAGAACAAATCCAAACGGTAATCTGCGGATTTCTTCAATTATATAATACAAGGAGCGTATTACTATGTGCGGCTTGAACTTTGGTTCCATCAACATTAACATCATCTGGGTCATCATAATTCTCATCGTTCTGTTCGGCAACGGCGGAAGCCTTGGCACTTGCGGCGAATCCTCTTGCTCAGTTTGCTGAATAACCCCCTCTACTTAATGTAACGTCCCGAAGGCAACGGTTGCCTCGTCGTTACAGGAAAATTCCCCCCGTCAATTTTTTGAGGGGGGATTTTTTTACTGAATACAGAACAACTAAATATTAAAAATAGAGTGAATTAAGTGAATTTACTCATTTGAGAGCGACTTAATTCACTTAATTCACTCTAAAATAGATTTTATACTACTATGCAATAAAAAAATGAAATGATGTGCGGGCGGGCGTTGTAGCGTTGCTACGTGGCGCATCCGCCCCTACAAATTGTATTTATTTTTTGGGGTCTGTAGGGGCGACCGCCCTCGGTCGCCCGCTTTTCGGAGAAAATTCAATCAATTCATTAAATGCATATTAGTATTAATCCCTATTATCAAAAACCCGTTTACTCTTCTTCTCAGAGCGCGGCAAAGTCCCAACGGGCACACATTCACATTCTATCGTAATACCGATTTTGGCTTTGAATACTTTTATAATGGTTTTCGCAAGCCCCGCGTAGCCTGATTTTGATTCAACGATTAACGTCAATACATCTTTGCCCTGAACATGGTTAATGTGAATCTGATACTCACTTGTTGCGCCGTCAATATCTCTTAGAACATCTTCAATCTGCCCGGGATAGATATTCACACCCTTAACCTTAATCATATCGTCGGTGCGCCCTAAAATGCGGTCAATCATAGGGTAGGGCGAACCGCATGAGCATTTATTCGGGATAATCCGCGTGATATCGTGAGTACGATAGCGAATAAGTGGTGCCGCCTGTTTTTTAAGCGTTGTAATTACAAGTTCGCCCGATTCGCCGTCGGGGAGATTTTTACCCGTGACGGGGTCGATAATTTCAAAATACATAAAATCATCGCGCCAGTGCATACCCTCATGTTTTGAGCAGTCAATAGCGATACCCGGACCGTAGATTTCTGTTAAGCCGTAGATGTCAAATATTTCAATGCCCAGTTCAGAGCTTATACGTGAGCGCATAAGGTCTCCGAAACGCTCCGAGCCCATAATACCGATACGCAGATTCAGTTTATCTTTAACATTGCGGCGGGCGGCTTCTTCGGCGATAAGTAAAGCGTAAGACGAAGTCGAACAAATAACGGTAGACTTTAGGTCAATCATCATCTGAAACTGCTTTTCGGTATTACCCGGACCGGTAGGAACGGCTGTCGCCCCCAAGGTTTCACAGCCGCGCTGAAAACCCGCGCCCGCTGTCCACAAACCATACCCGACCATAATTTGAACACGGTCGGAAGAGTGAACACCCGCAGTTTTATAACACCACGAAAACATTTCCGCCCAGTCCTCGACATCCTGTTTGGTGTAAGGGATAATAACAGGGTTGCCTGTTGTGCCCGAGCTTGAGTGTATGCGTACTACATCTTCATCGGGGACAGCTTGAAGCCCCAAAGGGTACACCTCGCGCAAAGTATGTTTATCTGAAAACGGAAGATTTTGAAAATCCTCTATACTATTTAAATTTTCAGTGCCAATGCCGTCGAATACTTTCTGATATAAAGGACTGTTTTTATGGGCATAAATTACCGCTTGTTTTAATTCTGTGAAATTCATAACTCTGTTGCCTCGATTCCTTTTTCAAATGCGTTAATATTGAGTTCGGTAAATTGGGGTTTTACAGTGGATTTAATGGCTTCAATGAGTGTTTCTTTGCCGAAATTCAAAAAGCCTTTACCGAAAGCCGCCCCGAGCATTACTATATTAATACATTTAGCGTTGCCGAGTGAAACGGCGATTTTTTCCGCGTCAATGAATGTTGCAGAGGAATTCTCATTGATATAGCCGGTTATAGCCGCCTCGTCATAGACGGCATTGCCCAAAGAGACGGAAAGGGGTTTAATTTTCGCGGTATTTATTACGGCATTGCCGCCCTTTTTAAGGTAAGGCAAATTCCGCGCACCCTCACACAATTCAAACGACAACAGCAAATCCGCGCCGCCTTTTTGTATATAAGGCGAACTGATATTGCCCTCGCGCAGAAATGAGAGTACACTGCCGCCGCGCTGGCTCATACCGATTGTTTCGCCTGTGCGGACGAATTCTGCGCCGCTTTGTTTTGCGGCTTCGGCTAAGATTTTTGAAGCAAGGATAGTACCCTGCCCGCCGACACCGGAGATTACAATATTCAAAGGGTCACCTCTTTAATTTTCCCTGCCTTACAAACATACTGACATAATCCGCAACCATAACACAAATCCGAGTTTATCTTAGCCGTTTTATCTTCAACAAAAATCGAAGGACATCCGATTTCATTAACACACCTCATACACCCGATACAGCCCTCAACCGTGTATAATTTAGGCTTCTTTATCAGATTAATACAAGGAGCTTCAAAGATAACAACAGACGTACCATTAAAATCCACGGCGGATTTTACGGTTTCTACTGCCGAAACTTGGTCAAACGGATTGCATTTTTTTACAAAACCGACACCTAAAGCTTTAACTACAGCTTCAATGTCAATGGGCGGAGAATCAGTGTTCATCATGGTTTTGCCAGTGCCGGGGTGAGGTTGTCCGCCCGTCATGGCGGTTATGCGGTTGTCGAGGATAATTATATTTACGTCAACATTATTATATACAGCATTAGCAAGCCCTGTTATGCCGCTTGCGAAGAATGTGGAATCGCCGATGAACCCAAAGACAGTAGTATCGGGATTAGAGTGTTTAATGCCTTGCGCAATCGTAATACCTGCCCCCATACACAGACACGTATCTGTAGTTTCAAGCGGTTTGGCGTTCCCGAGGGTATAACAGCCTATATCGCCGCAGTATATGGGATTCTTGCCCTTTGCGGCGGTTTTCACAGCGTAAAATGAAGCGCGGTGAGGGCAACCTGCGCACAGTACAGGAGCACGAACAGGTGTACAATCGGGCGCGGCGATAAGGTCTTCTTCGTTGTCATGATTAGACAGACCTAAGAAGTCACAGACATACTTTTTAATATCCGCATAGAGAAGTTCCCCGGCGTGGCTGACAAAGCCCGAGCGTTTGCCCATTATTTGAATGTCCCTGCCGATTACGCCTTTACGCGAAATAAGAATATCTTCGATAACAGGGTCAAGTTCTTCTAAAACGAGAACACATTCGGTTTCGGCTAAGAATGTATCGGCAAGCCGCAACGGAGCGGGGTGAGGTCTGCCTATTTTGAGGCGGCTGATGATTACATCCAAGTCGATAAGTACATCGTTTAGAATTGCCCAAGTGACACCGCCGGCGGCTATGCCGTAACGTGAATGTTCGTTATAAAATTTGTCAAATTCGGTAGCTGATTCTGATTCTTTTTGAAGCATTTCAGCAATTTCATTATGTCTGCGATAAGCCAAAGGCGGGAAGATTACCCATCGGGGGTCTTTTACGAAGCGGGGAGCCCCCGCGGGCAATTCGCGATGGAGGTCTTTCAGGTCGTCACAATGCTCACCGCGTAGGGGCGAATACCGGTCTTCAATATTCTGTATTCTGTATTCTGCAATCTGTATTGTAGCCGAAGCATGACAGACTTTTGTGGTCGGTCTGAGAATGACAGGTTTCCCGAGACGCTGTGACATCAAAAAAGCCGCCTTAGTCATGAGGTAAGCTTCTTCGGGGCTTGAGGGGTCAAGCACCGGGATATGAGCGTACTCCGCGAAATGTCTGGTGTCTTGTTCGGTTTGGCTGGAGATAGGTCCGGGGTCGTCAGCGACAACAATAACCATACCGCCCTTTACGCCGATATAGGATAAACACATCACAGGGTCGGAAGCGACATTCAGCCCGACTTGCTTCATGGTGACAAGCACACGCACACCCGAATAAGCCGCCCCTGCCGCAACTTCAACCGCCGCTTTTTCGTTAGTTGACCATTCGATATAGAGGTTTGGTGCGTCAGCTTTAAGTCTCGCGGCGGTCTCTAAAATCTCGGTAGAGGGTGTCCCCGGGTAACCGCAGACAACACCCACGCCCGACTCAATCGCCGCTTGGGCTATTGCTTCATTGCCTAAAAGTAATTTTCTCATATTTTCAATTCGCGATGAAAGTATTTCAGAAATTTCCACACGCTCACCGCGTAAACGTGTGTACGAATATCTCGTTTCTGTCACAATATTTCTGCATGAATTATTATAGCATATTTTTTGATGAATGTAAATACTATATCAAGAGTTTTTTTTACTCTGCTGTTAGTGAAATTATATATATCTGAAAGAAATATTTGTGCAATAAACACAAAAATCAGATTCTGATGTTGTCATTTTGTGCATTTTAGTGTATTATAGTAAGTGGAAGGTTGTGAGATTATGGCTGTAATTGAACCTATGGCGGCTGCTGTTGCAAATTCATTTTTATTGCTTGCTCAAAATGATAATATCAGCATAAGCAATATGAAATTACAAAAACTTGTATATTTTGCTTATAGCAAATATCTTAGCGAAACCGAAACGCCGTTATTCAACGAACAGTTTGAAAAATGGCCTTTTGGTCCTGTATTGCCGTCTCTTTATCAAAGAGTAAAAGGCTTTGGCAAAAGCCCGATAATCGGGTTTATCGAAAATGAAAACGGCGAATATAATATGATTGATTTAGAGATTAATTCAAAAATTTCTTTTGCTGTTTTAGAAGTATGGGAACAATATAAAAACTACTCTGCAAAAGATCTGTCAGACAAAACTCATGAACCCGACACGGCTTGGTCAAAAGTGAATGATGGTGAACGTTTAAACTTGATGGATATAAAGAATGAATACAGATATGAAAGAGCAAGTTAATATAGAAAAATCTCCCGTCATAGTCCCGATACCCTGTGAAGATCTTGAAAAATCAAGGCAAAAAGCCGATATAAACAAAGTAAACGCCGAAACTGATAAAATTAAAGAAGAAACACATTCAATAAAACATTCGACTAAAAGCAAAGATAGAACAGTATTTATAGCCGTCGGTTTGCTTTTTCTTCTGTTAATATCATATTTTTTCCTCTGTATTATCTATCCCACAGCCGAGGATAATATCGCAAATTTAATGGATTTGGTAAAAACAATGATTCTATTACTCGGCGGTTACATATTCGCTAATAAAACAACATAGAGGTTAGATGTTAGAGGTGAGATGTAAGAGCGACCGAATACCCTTAATCAAGATATCAACATAATTCTCATTACCAACTTTAAGGTGGTAATGAGAGTTTTTCTATTATCTAAATTTAAGTTATTTGTCGCTCTGTCTTCTGTCCTCTCGCCTCTGACATCTGTGTATGGAACGTCCTTGAGATAACATCGTCCTGCTGCTTTTTTGTCAGTTTATTAAAATTCACGGCATAGCCCGACACGCGGACTGTGAGTTGCGGGTATTTTTCAGGGTGAGCTTGTGCATCTGTAAGAGTTTCGCGGCTGAATACGTTCACATTCAGGTGATGCCCGCCTTTTATAAAGTATCCGTCAAGTAGCGCGCACAAATTTTGAACACGCAAAGATGGGGGCAATTCCGTTTGAACGCCTATAGCCCCGGTTGTACCGAAACTGCAATTGTCACAGCCTATAAAAATGTCCGAGTCTTTGCCTAATGCATCGGGGACTATTGAGAATGTGTTTGAAATGCCGTCCTCCGCGTAGCGGTAGGGCAGTTTCGCGACACTTGAGAGTGATGCCGCCGCTCCGTTTTTATCCCGCCCGTGCATGGGGTTTGCACCCGGGGCGAATGGTTGCCCGCCGCGCCGTCCGTCGGGTGTTGAACCTGTTTTTATGCCGTATACTACATTTGAAGTTATTGTTAAAATTGACATTGTAGGTATACTGCGGCGATATGTGTGGTGAGTTTTTATCTTATCCATAAAAAGCTTGACAATATCAACCGCTATATCGTCAACGCGGTCGTCGTTATTGCCGTATTTCGGGTAATCTCCGTAGGTTTCATAGTCAACAATTATACCGTTACTGTCGCGAATCGGTGCTACTGTAGCATATTTTATCGCCGACAGTGAATCCGCCGCAACAGACAGCCCCGCTATACCTGTAGCGAAATACCGCTTTACTTCTCTGTCATGCAATGCCATTTGTACACGTTCATATGCATATTTATCATGCATATAATGGATAATATTTAAAGTATTGACATAGAGTTCGGCAAGCCAATCCATCATCTGCCCGAATTTATCCCATACGTCGTCAAAGTCAAGGTATTCACCGTCACAGACACGGAATTTCGGTGCAACCTGTTGTCCCAGCATTTCATCAACGCCGCCGTTTATCGCATATAACAGGCATTTCGCGATATTCGCCCTTGCCCCGAAAAACTGCATTTCTTTCCCGACAACCATTGACGAAACACAACACGCTATAGCATAATCATCTCCGTGAACCTCGCGCATTATGTCGTCATTTTCATACTGTAAAGCAGAGGTTTTTATTGAAATTTCAGCGCAATATTCCTTAAATTTCTCAGGCAAATCAGCAGACCACAACACCGTCAAATTCGGTTCGGGTGCAGGACCTAAATTCTCAAGGGTATGCAAAAATCTGAAAGAATTCCGCGTGACAAGGGTTTTCCCGCTGATAGTCATACCGCCGATTGATTCCGTTACCCATGTGGGGTCGCCCGAAAAGAGTTCGTCATACTCGGGTGTACGCGCAAAACGCACAATACGCAGTTTCAGAATGAGCTGGTCAATCATCTCCTGCGCTTCGGATTCGTATATTACACCGTTTTCAAGGTCGCGCTGAATATAAATATCAAGAAAGGTTGAGGTTCTGCCAAGGCTCATCGCCGCGCCGTTTTGCTCTTTTACGGCGGCGAGATAGCCGAAATAAAGCCACTGAACGGCTTCTTTTGCAGATTTCGCGGGACGGCTTATGTCAAAGCCGTAAATTTCGCCGAGTTTATGCAAATCCTCAAGTGCCCTCACCTGTTCGGCTAATTCCTCACGCAGTTGAATATTCTCGGAGGTCATACGCGATAACGCTGTTGTAATCTGCATTTTCTTATCTTTTATGAGAAAATCAGTGCCATAGAGGGCTACACGCCTGTAGTCCCCGATAATTCTGCCTCTGCCGTAGGCATCGGGCAAACCGGTAATAATCCCTGATTTTCGCGCAAGCCGCATTTCGGGTGTGTATACATCATAAACACCCTGATTATGGGTTTTACGGTATTTTGTGAAAATTTCAGAAACGCGCTCGGTCACTTCATAACCGTTTTGGGAACATGAATGTTCCGCTGTTCTGATACCGCCGAATGGCTGTAAGGCGCGTTTGAGAGGCTTTTCGGTTTGAAGCCCGACTATAACTTCATTCTCTTTGTCTACAAATCCTGCCGCATGAGATGTTATAGTAGAAATAACATCTACGTCCATATCCAAAACGCCGCCTTTTGCTCTTTCGGCGGCGGTGAGTTCATTCTGTTTTTCAAACAGAGCCTTCGTTTTCGCGGTAACAGGGCGCAAAAAATCTTTCCCGCCCGTGTACGGCGTGAAATTTTGCTGTATAAAATCACGGACGTTAATCCCGGTACACCATCTGCCGCTGTGGAAGCCTGTCCATTCCGTAAAATAATCTTTGCTTGAGCTTTTGAGCATAAAAATCCCTTTTTTTCGATACATTCTATAAATCTATTATAACCTTTATTTATCAAAAAGTCAAGCAAATTTAAGAAAATTAACAAATTAAATTTCCTAAAATATAAATCAAAATATTGTGTTCGATACAATTTTTAACTATATATAGTATTCCAGAGGACAGAAGCGAGAAGACAGAAGACAGATTTTGTAGTACCCAGTACCAACTAAAACTTTACATTATAAGTTCAGGATAGAGGTGTTTGAGTTTAATGCGAGCGTCGTTAGAAGTGAAGTGCCACGAGACACCTTTTTGACGTTTGTTTCT
>JAISHV010000024.1 GCA_031262495.1 Ruminococcus sp. | reverse complement strand
GGGGAGGGGGGTGTCGGGGGTGAGGGGGAAGGGGGCGGCGGGGTAATACCGCCGCTATAGCCGCCCCCTTCCCCCTTACCCCTGACAAAGTCATGCAAACGTGACATTCACGACATTCATATCGCATTCATATGACATTCAAACGCGACATTCACAGACATTCATACGACATTCAAACGGACATTCACAGACATTCAAACGCGACATTCACAGAAGTCAGAATAAAAAAATAATATTCTCTGAAAATTTTTTTAAAATTTGAATTTCAAACTTGACAAATTTTTAATTAAATGTTATAATAAAATAAGGTAAGTATAATCACAAGACAGTAATTTTAAATTCGTGAAAATTTTTGAAAAGGATACCTGAATTTATACAAATTTTGGTATATGTTAATTATGAGCGGCAAAAAGTATGTATGTTCATTTAACGAAAACGGCGTCACAGGACCCGAACTTTTGGGTATCAAAGGGGCTAAACTCGCTGAAACCGCACAGTGCGGAATTCCCGTTCCTGCCGGATTTACCGTTACAACTGACAGCTGTTCGCGTTATTATGATGACGGGAAAGTCTTAAATGACGAAATTGCCGACCTTATTCTTGCGGGAGTTTCAAAAACGGAAATACTGACAGACAAACGCTTCGGCGACCCGAAAAGCCCGTTGCTTGTATCTGTGCGTTCTTATTCGCGGCAGTCTGTTCCGGGGCTTATGGATACTATCGTCAATCTCGGTTTAAATGATGAAATCACCGAAGCTTTGGCTAATCGTATGTCCGACCCGAAAGCCGCTTATGAAAACTATATTCAGTTTATAAAAGTATACTCGAATATGGTAAGACGTTTCGGGAAGAAGCAATACGCCGCTGTTTATGAAGATTTTAAAACCGAAACAGGGAAAAGTGAAGATGCCGAATTTACGGTTGATGACCTGAAAATCCTGATTTCGCGTTATAAAAATGTCTACCGCACAAGCCTCGGCGAAAATTTCCCCGGCGACCCGATGACACAGCTTATGAACGCAGTCAGTGCAGGTTTCCACTACTGGGATTCACCTCGTGCCAATTATTACCGCATGGTTAAGGAAATTCCCTATTCGTGGGGTACGGCTGTAACCATTCAGGCTATGGTTTTCGGCAATATCAAGGGCGGGCGTTCCGGCAACGGTATCGCCTATACGCGAAATCCGTCAACCGGCAAACGCGAACGTTTAGGGGAATTCCTCTTTGACGCTAAACCGGGCGAAGTCCTTGCTGAAAAACGCGAAACAATTAAACTTCCGGAACTTGAAAGCCTCTTGCCGGAATGTTATGAGGAATTTGTCCGCGACTGTGCTCTGCTTGAAGCGCATTATAAAGATATGCAGGAGATAAGCTTTACCGTTGAAGACGGAACGCTTTACATCATAAAAACCCGCAAAGCCAAACGTACAGGCTATGCGGCACTTATGACCGCCTGTGATTTTGTCGATGAGGGTATTTGCTCCGAAAAGGAAGCTATACATATTCTTGACCCGAAAAATATCATTGCCCTGCGTCCCGATAAGGCGTTTGAGTCGCTTTCTGATGATAATGACGAATCCGATTCGGCTATAATATTTGATATGCCGGAATTTGACGGCGAACCGGGTGTTGAACTCCCGATGCCCGCCGACAAGAGCCGCGAAACTGTCAGCGAATCCGCCGCGAAAACGCCTGATGATTCAGTAACAAACGAAAATGCGCAGATTTCCGAGGGCGGCATTTATACATACTCATCTTTTGATTATCAATTAGATGATATTATGACAGAAATTTACAGTGGATTCAATGTTTACGATGAAACCGACGATGCAGATGTTACGGCTGAATTGCGCCGACTTATTGAAAAACGCGCCGCGGCTGATGAAAAGCCTACAATAAAAATCAAAACAATAAAACCGGCTGCAATGACTATCGAACAAGCGGCGGTTGCTTTGCCCGATGAGACGGCGGTTGTTACGGCGGCAGACGAAGCGGATGTTACGGTGACAGACAAAGCGGATGTTACTGCGGAAGACATAGCGAATATTGAATTACCCGAAGACGCGGCGGATGTTGATTCAGCCGAAATTACGGCAACGGTTGAAACTGATATTGAATTGCCCGAAGAAGCGGCGGCTGTTAAAAAGGCTAACGAAAAATCATTTATTGCCTTAGAACTTGAAAAAGCTATGGCGGAAGCTGAATTGGCTTTAGCAAGTATAGGTACGCAAACCGCTGAAGCGGAAGCAGCACTTGAACAAGCGGCAGCTAAAGCGGCGCACGAGGTTTTAGGAGAACTTTCACAGGCTTTCCCGAAATATGCAGAGTTTTTTAATGTTGAAGAAAAATTAGCAGATGCGGTTGAAACACTGAGTATTGCTTCACAAAAGCTTGAAGAGGCAGAGGATAACACTGCTGCCGAAGGAGCGGTAGAAGATGCCGAAAAAGCCGGAAAAGCTGCTAAAACAGCGGTAAGAGCCGTAGCGGCATTTGACCCGAATTTTGATTTCAATCAGGCAAATGATTCAGACAGTGATTCGGATATGGGTTCTGCACAAGAACTCTACGAACGTCATAAATCTAAAAAGCAGCAATTTCATTTAGAAGATGTAAAAGAAATCACCGAAAATAAACCAAATATCTCAAGTATAACCATTGAAGCACTCGATGAAGAGGATTTATCACGTGTCGGCGATATGTTAGATTCAGCCGAAAGCAAATGGGGCAAACCGGAGAAACTCTTTGAACTTGACGATAATTTCATAATGCCCGAAGAACTCACATTTGAAGATTCAATAAAAACCCCCGAAGAACGCGCAAACGCCGAAAACGAGGCGGCACTATTAGCCTTAAATCTCCTTGGGGACTTAACGGAAAAACGTATTGAATCGGCGGCAAAAACTTTCGATTTACCGGAAGAAGAAACAGAAGAAATTCTCAATGAACTTGAACCGCTCAGTGTCGATGAAGTTTTTGATATAAAAGGATTGCCGTTTATACCGCAGATAACAGAGACAGGGAAAGCCCCCGAACCCATTACCCGCGATGAGGAGGATGAAATCCCCGAAGCAGCCCCCGCCCAAACAAACACTCTTGTTTATTCGACGGCAGGCACAGATGATTTTGAGGACGAAATCCCCGAGGTCAAAGAGCCGGAAATTTCAGATGACACACCGATAGATGAATTTATAAATGTTGACATAGACGAAATACCGGAAATTGATTTTGAGAATGTCCTGCCTTCTGTGACTTATGATGAGCCGGATGAAGTTCCGAATGTTGTAGATGAAGACCTTGCGCCGGTAATTGAAACAACGCCTGATGCATATTATTCAGAAAGTAAATCAGAAAGTAAAAATGAAACGGCAGAAGTTACCGCTGACGAATTAATTAATATGATTGACAATTCAAACACCAAAGTGCGTAAAGTAAAAGTTATTCCCGTATCAAAAAGAAAGTGAGAAACCATAAAAATGTCAAAAGAATTCATTGTAGAAACCTCTGCTCGACACATTCACCTGACAAAAGAAGATTTTGAAACCCTGTTCGGTGCGGGCAAAACGCTTACACCGAAAAAGGAATTATCACAGCCCGGTCAATATGCCTGTGAAGAACGCGTTGAAGTTTTAGGACCGAAAAAATCCATCCCGAATATATCAATTTTAGGTCCTTTCCGCAATGCCTCACAGGTAGAACTTTCTATGACCGATGCACGCTCAATAGGCATAGCCGCTCCCGTCAGAGAAAGCGGTGATACCGCCGGCAGTGCGGGTTGTACGGTAATAGGTCCTGCGGGAAAGATTGAACTCAAAGAAGGTGTTATTGTCGCGAAACGTCATGTTCATCTTACTGTGTCCGATGCCGCAGAACTCGGTGTTAAGGATAAGGATATTGTGTGGGTTAGACTTAATACGGCAGAACGTTCGGCGATTTTAGGGGATGTGGTTATCCGTGTTTCGGATAGTTTCTCCCGCGCTATGCATATTGATACCGACGAAGCCAACGCCGTAGGCAGCGGCAAAGACCAAATGGGAACAATAATAGATATTAAATAGAAGTTTAAGAGCAGATGTTAGCGGTAAGATAGAGGTTAGACGCCGATGGAAAACAAATCAAAATTTGATGAAGCATTATCCCATTTTTCGGTAAAAAAACTTCCGAAAGCAAGTGGTTTCGGCGAGATAAACAGGGAACTTGAGGCACTCAAAGAGATTGACCTCTCAGGGACTACCGAACACGACTACTCCGACATTCCGGAGGAGTTACTTAAATATGCCCCGAAAAAGCCCGAACCCCAAAAGGTCGATTTATATGAGACGTTTGCGCCAAAAGTTGATGATACAGAGCTTGACCCCCTGTCGCAGTCGCTGATGATGCAAAAACCGCGTACTTACGAACCGCCCGCTCAAACTAAACCCGAAACCGTTACTCCGCCTGAACTTTCTCTTGACGGGATTGATGATAAACCCCGAAAAAAATCCAAATTCGAGATGGATATGGAGAAATTCGGCAGTGCGGATGCCGTCAAGGCGGCTAAAGAAAAAGAAGAAGCCGACAAAATCCGCACACGTTTTAATCAAGATGACCTTGCAAAAGAACCGCCTCAAAAAGAGCGTATGACTTATAATGCCTCCAAAAAAGCGAACGCTTCACTCAACACTCGAGAAGACGAAATTGATGAAGACTTTTTAGCGCAGCAATATGCAGCTAAATTTCTCTCTGAAAACGTAACAGATGAAACCGTGACTGAACCGCCGCAGGAGTTTAAGCCGCCGAAAATCACTGAAAATACAAAAAGCGAATTACCGAAAGTCAGCACATTTACAACAAATTTAACCTCAACCGAAAAAATCCAAGCCGATAGTGCCGCTAAAACAATGTTAGCGGGGCTTAATCAATTTGAATCCAAACAAAATTCAAACAACAATCTCCCTCGTGTCTCTGACCTGACTGATAATATGTCAGACGAAGACAAGCGTTTGGCAAATTTCGGCAAAAGAGGTGCATTATCTAACGAAGAAAAAGCCGACTTAAAGCGGATGCAGACGTACGAATTACAAAAGAAAATGGGCTCTAATCATGGCATCAGCAAAAAAATGGAAGCCACACTTGAAGCTGAAAAGCGGCTGAGAAAAGCGCGTAAGGGACGTATAGTTACATACATCGGTGCTGTTTTAGGTGTATTATCGGGACTTATTGTACTGCTTTTAGCAGGCAGTGACAATTTGATTATCACGGGATTCAGTTTGGGGCAAGTCATTGTTTCGCTGCTGCTCTTTGTGCGTGTGAGATTAATCAAGCGAATTACGTTACTCTTTTCGCTTGCTAACGCTGTCATCTTGATTTTCCCCGGTCTTTTAGGTTATCAGCAGAATACCGACCTGCCCGAAATTAAGATTATTATCTTCTACGCCGCCGCTATAGCCGCAGTTTTTCTCTCAGTCTTTCTTATCAGTATGTCGCCGGCAGTCAAACTCTATTATGATATAGATTTCAGAGAAGAAAAAAGTAAACTTTGAATTTACGTTAAATTTTTAAAATTAAAACTGCACTTTATCCGAAAGGACAAAATGCAGTTTTTTTTCGATAAATTAAAGCTCAAGATATTTAAAGAACGCTTCCGTCATTTTGCCGTTTGCACATTCAAGCAAAGCATTTGCAACCTTTTCTTTTACCTGCCCTGCCATAATCATAGCGCGCATCGGGGCACTGAGTACCGATTCATGCATCAGCATATATTCCGGGGAAGTCGTGTTCCCGTATTTTTCTGCCATTTCCTTTTCGCGCTTTTTAACAAAGGCTTCTACAATCTTTGATTCATGCATTAAATCCATTACAGAATCGTTGAGGGTATATTCGCCCTTGACGGCAAGCCGCATTGAGGGCTTTGGTATTTCATATTTTATCGGGGTGAATTCATCGCCTTGTTTGAAGATGAATGCCTTTTTGCCGCCGACTTCAATATTATAAGTGCCTTTCGGTATAACCCAGCCGTCTTGCCAGATAGCGAATGAGCGGTCTGTTAACGTAAATTCGGCGGTTTTAGTTTCACCCGGCTTTAGGTAAATTTTTGTAAAGCCTTTTAGTTCGCGGACGGGACGTTCGATTTCTCCGCTTTCAGGCGGTTCAACAAACATCATTACCGTTTCATAACCCGAAACACTGCCGGTGTTTTTAACCTTTACGGTAACTTTATCACCCGAAACAACAGGCTTGTCATATTCAAAAGTCGTATAAGAAAGTCCATACCCGAACGGGAAACGCACTGCAACATTTTTAGATGAATAATAGCGGTATCCCACGAAAATGCCCTCTGAATACACCGCATCACGCGACCCGAAACTCTCCGCCGACGGTACGTCAGAGTAATTATAAGTCCATGTTTCGGCAAGCTTTCCGCAAGGATTAACATAGCCGTAAAGCAGATTTTTTACTGCCTCGCCGCCCGCTTCACCCGGCAATCCCATATAGAGTACCGCTTTTACATTGTCAATCCACGGCATTTCAACAGGCGAACCGGCAAATAATACTACAACCGTATTCGGATTTTTTGCGGCGGTCTCGTTTATTAAATCAATATGTGACTGCGGCATTTTCATATCCGCTCTGTCATAGCTTTCTGCTTCATATGCATCAGGCAATCCCGCAAATATTACACAAACATCAGCCGCCTCTATATCCTTGCAGCCGTCTAAAACGTCAACAGGATTGACTAAATGCATAGGATTAATACGTGACGAACCCGAACCCTGATATCTCATATTGTCCGCCATTTCACCAAGCAGAGCTATCTTGACATTTGCTTTAAGCGGTAATATGCCGTCATTTTTAAGGAGTACAGCCGATTGTTCAGCCGCCTTTCGTGCAACGTCGTGGCTGTGGATATAGTCTTCAATGCCGTCACTTTCAACAGGTGTAAACTTAACCTCTAAATCACGTGCAACTTTAGCAATTCTTGCCGCACTGCGCCGTATATCATTTTTGCTGAGTTCACCGCGTTTTACAGCGTTAATAACCTCTTTTTCGCCGTAACCTGTTCCGCCCGGCATAAGAAGGTCACAACCCGCCTGAATAGATTTCACGCGGTCATTTATTGCAGACCAGTCAGACATTACAAATCCTTCAAAACCCCATTCATCGCGCAGAATATCTGTGAGGAGTTTTTTATTTTCGGAACTGTAGTCGCCGTTTATTTTGTTGTATGAAGACATTACGGCTTTGGGTTTTGACTCTTTAATGGCAATTTCAAAGGCAGTCAGATAGATTTCGCGGAGTGTCCGCTCGTCTAAAAGGCTGTCGGATGCCATGCGTTTATATTCTTGATTATTACAGGCAAAATGTTTGATACACGCGCCTATGTTGTTTTTTTGGATGCCTTTTATAAGTCCTGCCGCTAATTTCCCGGCAAGATATGGGTCTTCGGAGAAATATTCAAAATTTCTGCCGCAGAGAGGATTACGCTTTATGTTTACGCCCGGACCTAAAACCATTTGGGATTTTTGGTCTATAGCTTCTTTGGCGATAGCATCGCCTATTTCTTCAAGCAAATTCACATCAAAGCTTGAAGCAGTGGTTACAGCAGTCGGAAAGCACGTTGCCTTGACGGATTCAGATGAAAACAGTTGGTTTGTGAAATCTTGTTTGCGCAGTCCGTGAGGTCCGTCGCACATGAATATTTTAGGTACTCCGTCATCCGGATATTCACGTGTTTCCCAGCAGTTTTTACCCTCTGTCAGCTTGATTTTATCACGCAGAGTCATTGTTTTTTCCTCTTTTTCAATTTTCTCAGTTAAAAGCCGAAAAGCCTGTTGTTAATTAAACTAACAGGCTATGGGCTTTAGAATTTACAATTTAATGTTGTCCACTTCATTTTTACTGTACTCTTCATCAATGTCCTGTCCGTTTTCTTTTACGGTTGAATTCGTCTGATAAACGCCTATAATGCGTTTGGATTTGCCGCCTGTGCAGGCAGCGTTTCCGTGTAGAATCAATTCTTTATCCATTATTTTCACCTCAGGGGGTTGCCCTCTGATAGTATAACCATGTAAGAATTGAATTAAACTGTTAATTTATTCATTAAGATTACTTTTGCGAATGTCGTGTTCGGATGTCAATATGAGATGTCCCGTAGCGTTGCTACAGTGAATGTCCGTTTGAATGTCGGATGAATGTCATTATGAATGTCGTGAATGTCACGTTTGCATGGCTTTGTCAGGGACAAGGGGGAGAGGGGGCGGCTTTTTCAGGTGGCAGGCGGGACGCCGCCCCCTCTCCCTCTATCCCCCGCACTCACTGGGTAGTGCTTGACACGTCCCCAACTCCCTCTCCCCCTGCGGAGTTGCCAAGCTGCTTAGTCAGGTCTTACTCACCCGTTTTGTATATTCACTTCAAGCAACATACAAGAAAAAATATCCAATGAGTTCCCAAGTGTAAAGTTTTAGTTGATATCGGGTGCTACAACGACATTCAAACGCGACATTCACTCTGTAATCTGTAATCTGTATTCTGTATTCTGTAATCTGTTACGCGGGTTCAAATGCCGATGTGTCGGCTGAACATACGGGGCAATCGAATTCTTCCGGGAGCGCATCAAACGGTGTGCCCGGTTGAACGCCTTTTGAGGGTTCGCCTTTTTCAGGGTCATAAACATAACCGCAAATTGAACATACGTATTTTTTCATAGTGAGATCCTCTTTCTTAAATTAATTTAAAGTATTTTTATAATAACAAAATTTATATATCAAGCTTCCATAATTTGTGTAAATTACAGTATTCATACGCTGTTTTGATTTTTTCGCCGTCACATAAACAGAATGTTGCTTCGGGTTTGTCGCCGGGTTGAAGTGACGTATACTTAAAACCTTTTTCTGTCTCAAGGATAATCCACTCAATATAATGTTCGGGGAGACTGGGGTGTTCTACTGAACCTATTCTGACGTTTACGATATTACCGTTGATTTCTACAACGGGAATATGTTTTTCTGTCGCAGCATCGGTTACACCTGCTTCTAAAACGTTCATTTTTTCACCGCAGCAGAACACAGGTACACCTGAATTATGCATCTTTGTAATGATATTACCGCAGTGTTTGCATACATAAAATTCCATAAGGTTTCCTTCTTTCATTTTTTATTTGTTATAAAACGGTAAATTATTTTACCCTAATTTCTCAAAAGCACTGACATCGTGTTTAAACAGCGGACAGATAAATTCGGGCGGCAAAACTTCAGTTTCAT
>JAISHV010000099.1 GCA_031262495.1 Ruminococcus sp. | reverse complement strand
CCACAGGGGGAGAGGGAGAGGGGGGTGTCGGGGGTGAGAGGGAGAGGGGGCGGCGTCACGCCTGCCACCTCGAATAGCCGCCCCCTCTCCCTCTTGCCCCTGACAAGTTCATGCAAACGGACATTCACGACATTCATATTGACATTCATCCGACATTCAAACGGACATTCATAAAAGTAAATTTTTAGATTTTACAAGGTACTACAGAACCGGAATTAAATTTTGGTAAAACAAATGGATAATTATACATTAAAATTAATAATAATCCTCTCCGTCGGTGCTGCCCTTATAATGGTCGGCGTGTTTTTAGTGTATCGGCGCAAACTTTCTGACATTCGGGCGGAACAAGCGAAAAAAATCATACACTGCATTGCTTACCCCGCAATTGTGATGAATATCGACGAGGATAAAAACCCCGTATTGATGTTTCGCGACGAGGATAAAAAGGCTACCTATGTCCATAAATATAAATCTGTAGGGCTTCATAAGTATGAAATTAACGAAAAACTCACAGTCCTTTATGACGACGCAGGCGAAATTTGTATAGTCCCCGATGACTGTGATGATTTCCTCAAAATGTTTAACCTGACAAAATGGGGCATTATCGCAATTTTCGCTGTCCCGATTTTACTGCTTACAGCCATTTTGATAATTCTGCTTTAAAAAATTTATATAAATTTTTTAAAAATCTTTATTTTTTTAAACCCTTGATTTTCGGATAATTTTATAGTATAATGTAAAATGAGTAGTTGTATTGAGTCATAATCATGAATAAAAGCGGAAAAATTCGGAGAAATTCAAATGAAAACTAAAATGGAACTCATTATAGCGGCGGTTTTAACAGTCACAATGTTCTTATTATCAGCTCTGCTGACGGAATTCGCTTTTTATTTTGCCGTGACAGGTGTGATTTTTACAGTTGCGATGACCGTAATCGGCATCGTGGAGGTTACAAAACTACGAAGACACTTAGAGCGTTTCGCTAAAGCTGTTGACTCAATGCCCGATTCGGCTTTTTTAAGTGTAAACTATATCCATAATCGTGTGACAGCTTCAAATTCATTCGCCGCACTCACAGGTCTTAAAGAAAACCCGGATTCAATGACCGCCGAAAGCGTTTCTGCATTTGTGCGCGAACTCAAATCATCGCCGCTCAAAGACGAACCGAATATCTATATGTCGCCTGTAAAGAATATCTGGCTTAAAGTAAAAACCATCTCAACACCTGAAAACGATATCTGTGTGGTTTCAGATGTTTCGGAATATGTTGAAAGCCTTAATACAATTAAAAGTTTGCGTTTTTATGATATCGAAACAGGTGTATTATCAAAAGATGCATTCATATCAAAACTGAGCAGTGTTGCAAATGAAAACGAATCAACCGTAGGTGCTGTCCTTTTTGTAGTTAAAGGGCTTGATAAGGTTACGTCTTTTACCGGCGCACATGAAAGTTCAAAGATTATCGTTAAGATAGCTGAATTCTTAAAGAAATACGAAAATCCTCATAACCTCTTTGCGGGCAGAATTTCTTATAATGAATTCGGACTTATTATGACAGATACATATAACGAACGCGTAAAGAAATTTGCCGCCAAACTCACAGAAGGTTTAACAGAACTCCTAAACGGAATGAAAGAAAACAGCGGGAAATATGTTAAGATTTTCTGCGGATACTATTCATTCGGAACAGAAGAGCGAGATATAAACAGTGTTATTTCGGCGGTGGATTTTGCCGCATATGATGCGGGGCAAAAGAATTCCGAAACCCCTGTGGAATATTCTAACAGTGATTTTGAAAAATCGTCTCAGGAGTTTGCAAAGCTCCGCGCCTTTGATGAAGTTTTGAATACAAATGCTATAGACTATCATTTCCAGCCTATTGTATCTGCTTCAAGCGGAAAGATAATCGGCTATGAGGCATTAATGCGCCCGCGGAAAACCAACGGCTACCGCTTTAATCCGGTTGAAATGCTAAAACTCGGTGTAAAACACGATCGCACATATGAGATTGAGCGGGTTACACTCTTTAACACGATGAAAGTCGTCCGTCAAAATGCCGAATTCTTCAAAGGGCGAAAGCTGTTTATCAATATTATCACGACAAACTTGCTCACAGAAGCCGACTATAACGAACTTCTGCGTGAATACGGTGACGTATTCGAGAGTGTTGTTTTAGAAATTACAGAAAACGGTTACACGTCGGAAGAGGCGGCGGCACTGTTGATTAAACGCTACCAAAATTTCCGCGTACAGCTTGCCTTAGACGACTACGGCACAGGCTATGCCAACGGCGAAATGCTGTTAGCCCTAAAGCCGCAATACCTCAAAATCGACCGCAAACTCGTAATGAACATAGACAAAGACGAAAAGAAACGCCGTCTTGTCTTCTCTACAATTGATTTTGCGCGCACTCAATCTATTTTGACGATTGCAGAAGGTGTTGAGCGCGAAGAGGAATTAGACGTTCTGTGTGAGATGGGGATTGACTATGTTCAAGGCTTCTATTCGGCACGTCCGTCGCCCGTCTTAATTAAGGATTTGCCCTCCGATATCAGGCAAAAAATCATCAGTTCACATTTAGCCCACAACCACGACGGCAAACTCCTTGAGATATTCGACGAAAGCGATTCTGACAGCGAATCCGAAAACCCCGAAAACACATTCATAAACCCCGACCATATCTATAATCTCGAAGAATTGGCATTAGACGGTATTACACAAGTTACGGTAAATATCCCCGAAATCACATTTACGGGCGGTGCCGAAACATCGCCTTGTATCTCAATTATAGTACCGCAAGGCGTTAAAACAAAGATAACCCTTGATAATGCGTGTATGACGGCGACAGACGGCGCAGGTGTAATACTCTTGCCGAATGCGGCGGCTGAACTCATTATTGTCGGCAAATGCGTAATTGATGCAGGGGGCATACGCGTACCCGAAAATACAACGCTGAAGATTTCGGGGGACGGCACACTTGAAGTCCGCGAAACCGAAAACAACGGTATTGCCATAGGCGGTTCTGTTTCACAGGATTGCGGCACGATAATTATTTCAAATAAAGCAATGACAGTACAGTGTAACGGCGACAACACCGTAGCCATAGGTGCGGGCGGACAATCGGCAGAAACAGACATTACTGTAATAAACACAGATTTAAAGATTTTCGTCGCCGGAAACAGATGTTTAGGGCTTGGAACGCTCGGCGGAAGGAGCAAAATTAAACTGGATAAATGCAAACTCTCAGGGCTTGTAAACGGCAGAGAGAATGTAGCGGTAGGCACGCTGACAGGATATACACATATTGAGTCGTCGGCAGATGTTTCGGTTCACTGTTCAGGCGGTGAAACGGCAGTGTTCGGCGGAATAAGCGGTTCTGAAAGTGACATAATAATTTCAGAAGGTAAATATGACCTCAAAATTAACTGTTCCGAGGGTATGGCAATCGGCTGTAACAACGGGCGGAGCGATATTTCGATTAAGTCCGGCGAAATTACGATTTACGGCGAGGGCGGTCACGTAGGCGGCATAGGCGGCTTTTCATCCGCCGGTGAAATTTACATTCAAAACGGCTACATTGATATATTTATCAGAGCGGCAGACCGCAACCCTATAGGCCTCTCAAAAGGCAAAGCGATAGTAGCGGGCGGGAATATTAAACTTGATGAAGTTGACTCTCCTGAACTCTTTGCGCCTGTTGATGTGCTGCTTGAACCGCACGTTATTGAACTTACGCCGAATGAAGATTTCTTTAATATGGTAACCCTCGGTGACAAGTCATATTCATATAGGGCGAGAGCCGATAAGGATGGGAAATTGATTGCTTATTTGCCGATTGGGTATAATGTGTAGGGGCGGGCGACCTCGCCCGCCCGCACATTCACAAACGCTTAATTATGGTATGAAAACAGAATTTTTATATTTTTTTCGTTCGTTAGCTATAGGATAGTAATTTATTGTCTGCGGGCGGGGGCGCCCGCCCCTACAAAAAACAATGATTTTAAAAACAAAGCACAACTCCCCCTACGCGGATATAAACCGCAATGTCTTTATTACCGATTTACCGATGGATTCTCATCGCCGTGAGGTTTTAGAGCATAAAACAAATCTGTTAGGTAATCCGAATGATACGGACGTTATTCCGTTTTCGGATTACCTTAATCCCATTTATGACAAACGTATTTTTGAGAGCGATAATATCATTATCCTCACTGAAATTTCGGATTTCATTAAAATTAACCCTTCAGCATATTTTAATTTAGAAATTGAAAAGACAGAGATTTCACGAATTATTTCACAATGTGAAAAATTAATCGATGACATTACAGCGATTACCTGCACTCAAATCCTCTTTTTTCTGTTTTCCGATTTCGGGGATAAAGGTTTTGTCTACGGCGGATTTTCCCCTGTGAATAATGCTTTCTGCGACAGGCTGAATATCGCGCTTGTTGATTTATGTTCCCAAAAAGGTGCAATTCCTGTTGATACAAAGCGAATGATTGCACAAATCGGTGTTTCAAGAGGTTTCGCAGAAGACGGATTTTATTCAGATGCATTTATAGAACTGATGGCGTTTGAACTCTTAAAAAAATCCCGCATCAAAGAAAACGAAACGAAAAAATGCCTGATTTTAGATTGTGACGGCGTTTTATGGGACGGTATTTTAGAAGAAAATGATATTCATATTACCGATAAATTCAAAAAATTTCAAACGTTTGTATATCAGCTTTTCCGCCGCGGCGTAATTTTAGCTATAGCGAGTAAAAACAATCCCGACGACGTAAAAAGAACATTCAAAACCCCGGGAATGATTTTAAAAGAAGAATATATTGCCGCGTTCGCCGTAAATTGGGAAAACAAACCGGAGAATATAAAACACATTGCAAAGGTTTTGAATATCGGTTTAGACAGCTGTGTTTTTGTTGATGATACACCTTTTGAGGTTGAGGCGGTTTCTGAACTTTGCCCGGGTGTTACATCACTGTTGTTTGATGAACATATATACGAAAAATTATCTGTTTTCAATCTCAAACCATACCTCATTGACATTGATGAAAATGCCATTGCATCGCGTATGGGAACATACCAAACGAACTGGCTCAGAGAGAATTTGCGCCGCAGTTCAGCCGATTTTGATGAATTCATAAGGAAACTCGAAATCGTCTGTGAAATCCGCAGGTCAAAACCTGATGAATTCAGCAGAATTGCAGAGCTGTCAAAACGGACAAACCAAATGAGCAACGGTATTCGCCTGACAGAAAACATGGTAATTAACCGTTCTCACGTCGGGAATTTTTATATAGTTAATTTAAAAGACAAATTTTCCGACTTAGGGCTTGTGGGCGCAATATATGTTTACGGTGACGTATTAGAGCTTTTTTGTATGTCATGCAGAGCGATGGGGCGCGGCATTGAACAGAGAATGATAGATTTTATAAAAGCGCATCATAACATTAAAAAATTCGAGTACGAAGACACAGGAAAGAACGAGGGGCTGAAAAAACTGTTAGAGTCAAATTTCTGACATCTAACCTCCATCTTGCTTCTAACTTCTAACATCTAACTTCTAACTTCTAACTTCTATGTTGGTAAAATATTATGAATAGAATAATTGATTTATCGGGCGAATGGAGATTCTGTTTAGACCCGGATAAATGCGGTATTGACAGTTTTTATTATGCGGGGATTTTACCCGGCACTATGAAACTGCCGGGTACTGTTTCGGCGCAAAATTTAAGTGATGAAATTGCAGAGCGTTATGCCGACCGACTGACCGACCCTCATTTATATGAAGGCTGGGCATGGTTGCAGCGAACTGTTAAACTGCCTGACACACATAATTGTTCGGTTTTTTTAACGCTTGAGCGCACGCGTAAGTCAACGGTTTTTATTAACGGACAGGAAATCGAGCCGAATACAAGTTTAAACACGCCTCACGTGATAAATATAACCGCCTTTGTCGGTGACGCCGGTGAATACGATTTTTGTATTTTGCTTGACAACACCGATTACCCGTTCCCCGGCAGAAGCCTCACAAGCCCCGGCAGTCAAACAAACTGGCTGGGTATTTTGGGGAATATAAATATTACGGTTCATTATAAAACATTTATAGATAATATCGTTGTAACGCCATTCGCCGAAAGCGGGGATGTGCGGGTTGCTGCCGATATCTGCGGTGAACGTGAGGAATTGGATGTAACACTTGCCGTCACCGATGATGTAGGTTATCGTTTCCCGCCGATAAAAGTCAAAACCTCACGCGGAAAGCTCACAGTAAATTACCCCTTAGGCAAGAACTTCAAGCCGTGGGATGAATTCGCGCATAAGCTCTATGAATTGACTATTACGGTAGACGGGGAATTCCCCGACCGTTATAATACTTCATTCGGATTCAGGGACATCAAAACCGAAAACGGGAAACTCTGTATAAACGGCGAACAATCCTTTTGGCGCGGAAAAATTGATTCTTTGGTTTTCCCGCTTACGGGAGCATTCCCGACAGATGTTCTTTCGTGGGTGAAAATTTTTAAAACCGCAAAACTTTACGGCATAAACCTATATAAATTTAAAGCTTGCTGTCCTCCCGAAGCGGCATTCTTCGCCGCTGACACAATCGGTATGTATTTAGTCCCCGAAATGCCTTTTTCAGGGCACATTTCGGATGAACTCACCCCCGAGAATGCTTTAATAATAGAAGAAGGCAGGCGAATTCTGCGCTCATTCGGCAATCACCCGTCTTTTGTGATGTTATCGCTCGGCGATAAAATTTACGGCGGAAATGAACTGTTAGAAAAAGTTACGGCTGAATTTAAGTCACTGCGCCCGAAAATTATTTTTGTCTCGGGTTATAACGGGAGCAGAATCAATGATGACTTTTTTGTAGGTACGGATTTCGGCGAGGGCAGATACATAAAGGGCAGTTTCGCCGCATTTGAGAATCGTGCGGGATTTATTCAAACCGATCCTCCGTGTTCCGATTATAACTATGACAAAGCAATTTCCCCGTTCGGAGCAGATGAATTTGATGTTAAACCGGTTATTTCAAATGAAATCGGACAATACGCAATGTATCCCGATTACAGCGAAATCCAAAAATTTACAGGCGTTTTGAAACCATCTAACCTTGAACAATTCAAAGCGCGCCTTGAGTCAGCGGGAATGGCTGACAGAGCGAAAAAATATTTTGAATGTTCGGGGCGCTTCGCCGTCTCGCTTTATAAAGCAGAAATCGAAACTGCTCTGCGATCGGAAAATCTCTCGGGATTTAATCTGTTCGACTTACAGGATTACCACGGCGGCGGTACGTCAACTGTCGGGATTTTAAATGCCTTTACGGAGAACAAAGGCATCATCACAGATGCGGCGTGGCGTCAGTTCTGTTCTGAATTTGTTGTTTTAGGTGTGTTCCGGAAATTCGTGTTTGTGTCGGAAGAGCGTTTTAATATGGGCGTAAAGATTGCGAATTTCTCCGGGAAAACTATACCAATTGACAAAACGGTACTCCATATTCACAAAGGCAATGAGAGTATCCTGTCTTATGAAGATATAACGTATAAAACGGCGGAATGCGGCAGAAAAGATATTGCGAATTTTGAAATTAAACTGCCGTTTTTTGACGAAGCTAAACTATTGCGTATTGACATTGAAGTATACAGTCAAAAACAAATTTTCACCAATTCATATGAAATTTACGTATACCCCGAAAAGCGCGCTCATGCAGTTTCAAAGATAGTTATTACGCGGCACTTAGGCGAGGCTGTCGAGCATTTGGAGAGAGGCGAAAAGGTACTCTTTTTCCCGAGTAAATTCCCGCCCGAAAAATTTATACGCGGTGAATACTGCACCGATATACGTAATTTTAAATACGGCATCGGTTCATCACCCAAACCGGATAAGCCCATTCCCACAGGGACATTAGGGCTTTGTATAGACGACAGCCACCCGATTTTTAAAAAATTCCCGACAAAATCTTTTACTGCACCGCAATGGTATGATATAATTACCGCCTCGGGCAGTATCGTGCTCGACGGAATTGACATTGAACCCATTGTGTCAATGATAGACAACCCATACCGCAGCCATAATTTAGGCATGATATTTGAAGCCAAAGCCCTAAACGGCAAACTCTTAGTATCAATGTGCCCCTTAGACAGAATAGAAAGTATCCCCGCTCACAGCCTCCTGTCCGCTATTAAGGACTATATGGATTCAAAAGACTTTTTCCCCGAGATTGAGATTGAGGAGAAGAAACTGAGGCTGTTGTTCATGAAATAAACACAGAGGTCAGAAGTCAGAGGTCAGAGGTCAGATTATGAATGTCACGTTTATCAGTAAACCGCACAGCGTTTAGAATGTGCGGGGCGATGCAGCAACGCTGCGAGACATCGCCCCCTACACAGAGGACAGAAGCGAGAGGACAGAAGACAGATTTTGTAGGGGCGGGCGCCCTCGCCCGCCCGCACATTCTAAAAATGCTTGATTTGGGGATGAAAACATAATTTTCATATTTTTTCGTTCGTGAGCTAAAGCATAGTGATTAATTGTATGCGGGCGACCGAGGGCGGTCGCCCCTACAAAAAAAGAAATCAGTATTAAATAAAAAATACAAAATAACAAAGGATTTAAAAAAATGTTCCAAAAAGACCTTGAAACGTTGTCACGTGAAAAAATCAGAGAAATCCAGCTTGAGCGGCTTCGTCATACAGTAAAATATTGCCGCGAAAACGTGCCCCTCTACGCGAAACGCCTTGAAGAGGCTCACATTGACGAAACTAAAATAAAATCCCTTGAGGATATAAAGCATATCCCATTTACTACAAAAAAGGATATGCACACGTCTTATCCCTTCGGCTTTTTCGGACAACCTATGAAAAAGATTGTCCGTATTCATGCTTCATCCGGCACTACAGGGAAACCTACCGTAATCGGCTATACAAAAAACGATTTGGAGAATTGGTCTGACTGTATGGCGCGACTCTGTGTTGCGGCAGGGGCAACGGAAGACGATATTTTTTCGATTTGTTTCGGTTACGGACTCTTTACGGGAGCGTTAGGGCTTCACTACGGCTTAGAAAAAATCGGCTGTGCTATTGTACCGAATTCATCGGGTAATACCGAAAAAACGCTTATGCTTATGCAGGATTTCGGCGTAACAGGGCTTGTTTCGACACCCTCATATGCCGAATATATCGGCGAAACCGCACGCGAAACAGGTGTTTTAGATAAACTGCACCTCAAGCTCGGTTTGCTCGGTTCAGAGGGCTGTACCCCCGAAATGCGCACTCATATCGAGCAAACCCTCGGGCTTTTTGTCACCGACAACTACGGTATGAGCGAACTCGGCGGTCCGGGCGTATCGGGCGACTGTGAATTCAGAACCGGTATGCATATTAATGAAGACCACTTCCTATGCGAAATTATCGACCCCGAAACAGGCGAAGTATTGCCTGAGGGCAGTCAAGGGGAATTAGTTGTCACCACGCTTACAAAAGAGGGCTTCCCTATGCTTCGGTATCGTACACGCGATATTTCACGCTTAAATTTCGAGCCGTGTCAGTGCGGACGTACGTTTGCGCGTATGGATAAGATTACGGGGCGTTCTGATGATATGCTCAAAATCAGGGGCGTAATTGTGTTCCCGTCACAGATTGAAGCGGTAATTATGGGATTCCCCGAAATTGCACCCCACTATCAGCTCGTTATTACCCGAAAAAATTATTCTGACAGGCTTGAAGTCAAGGCAGAGCTTTCAGACAACGTTCAGCTTGATAATTACGCCGCTATC
>JAISHV010000098.1 GCA_031262495.1 Ruminococcus sp. | reverse complement strand
GCTGCTTGATTTAGTCTTACTCACCCGTTTTGTATATTCACTTCAAGCAACATACAAGAAAAAATATCCAAAGAGTATCCAAATGTAAAGTTTTAGTTGGTGCTGGGTAGTAGGGGCGGATGTCCACATCCGCCCGTTACCAAGGATTTTTGTTTACGGGGCGATGCAGCAACGCTGCGCGACATCGCCCCCTACGGTGGCTATTACTCTGCAATTAATTCTGTTGTTGTTAAAATCTCGACAACTCTTTCGAGGATTTCCTTTTCTGATTTGCCTTCTTGTTGCATTTGTGCAATTATTAAGGCGATTTTTCGTCTGTCTGAGGTGATTGTTCGTTTTTCAAGAATTTCTGCTTGACTTGACATAATTTTTTCCTCCGTTTTTTTCATTTTTAATCTACCTGCACCGGTTTAAATTCTTCATTCCACGGCAAACCGCATTTATTCAGTTCACTCATAAACGGGTCGGGGTCAAATTCTTCAACGTTATAAACACCGGGTTTTTTCCATTTGCCTTCTAAAAAGAGTTTCGCGCCTATCATTGCGGGAACGCCGGTGGTGTAACTGATTGCCTGTGATTTTACTTCTTTATAACACTCTTCGTGGTCGCAAATATTATAGACATAATATTCCATCGGTGCAAAGTTTTTAATTCCGCGCATGATACAGCCGATATTTGTTTTGCCTTTTGTGCGCGGTCCGAGGGTCGCGGGGTCGGGGAGGACTGCCTTTAGAAATTCGAGGGGGATTATTTTTTGCCCCTTGAAGTCAATCGGTTCAATTGAAGTCATACCCACATTCTCAAGGCATTTTAAATGCGTGAGATAACTCTGCCCGAATGTCATAAAAAAGCGTATGCGGCGTATACCGGGCATATTTAATGCTAAGGATTCAAGTTCTTCATGGTGTAAAAGATACATATCTTTTACGCCGACACCCGCGAAATTATACTCGCGCTTAATCTCCATCGGCTCTGTTTCAACCCATTTGCCGTCTTCCCAGTATGAGCCTTTTGCAGAAACCTCACGGATATTAATTTCGGGGTTAAAGTTTGTTGCAAAAGGATAACCATGGTCGCCGCCGTTACAGTCTAAAATGTCAATGTAATTTATTTCATCAAAATAATGCTTCAAAGCATACGCGCAAAACACACCCGTTACGCCGGGGTCAAACCCGCATCCGAGGATTGCCGTGAGACCGGCTTTTTCAAAACGCTCACGGTATGCCCATTGCCATTTATATTCAAATTTCGCTTCGTCACGCGGTTCGTAATTTGCCGTATCTAAGTAGTTTACACCGCATTCAAGACAGGCATCCATAATAGTTAAATCTTGATACGGTAAAGCCGCATTAACGCAGAGAACGGGTTTTGTGAAATTCATCAGTTCGATAAGTTCGGCAGTGTTATCGGCATCAACCCCGGCAGTCGCAATTTTCACACCGCAATCCGACAGTTCGGCTTTTAAGGCGTCGCATTTTGATACAGTCCGGGAAGCGATAACAATTTCCGGGAAAACATCGGGCTGCTGACACATTTTACGGATAATGACTTGTGCCACACCGCCGCAGCCTATTATTAGGGTTTTGGGCATTTATTTTTCCTCATTTATTAAAATTTCAGCGGGTACATAGCTGTCCATTGCGACAGCTAAAGCAGTCATATTGTCGTCACAAATTTCTAAAGCATCAGAAATTTTATCGGTTAAATGTTCACCGTTCAAACACTTTTTTATATGTCTAAAATCAAGATACAGTCTTGTTGCAATCGCGGCGAATTGTTGGTCAGTCATTTGAAACCTCACTTTCACCGGAAAGCATCCCGGCTTTCGTTATAGCTATAATTTTTTTGATTTGTTTTGCGGCAGATTCGGGATTACGGGCAATCAATTCAAGTGCATGAGTAGCTTCAACGTAAATTGCCGTATTAAAAGCCGCAAATTGCTTATCAGTCATTCCCATAATTTAAATCTCCTTTTTATTGTTTATCCAAAAAATCCATAATTTCATCAACAGTAGTAAAGCAAAGCGACGTACAAGTATCTGCACAGCCGTAATATATAGCTATCCGCCCTGTGTCTTTATCAACAAGATTCGCGCATGGGAATGTTACATTCTGGACATCGCCCACACATTCGTAGTATTCGGTCGGCGTAAGCAAATATTCCCGCCCGCGTTTTAAAACTTTCCACGGCTCGTCTAAATCTAAAAGCACTGCCGAAAATGCATAGACAAAACCGTTGCAGCTTGTCAATACGCCGTGATAAAACATCAGCCATCCTTCGTCTGTCTCGATAGGAATAGGTCCTGCGCCGATTTTGGTGGATTCCCACGGTTCTTTCGGACCCATTACGTGACGATGTTTGCCCCAATAAGTCATATCGGGCGACTGTGATATGTAGATATCCCCGAAAGGAGTATGCCCGCTGTCAGAGGGGCGTGAAAGCATCATATACTGCCCGTTTATCTTTCGCGGGAACAGCACGCCGTTTCGGTTAAACGGCAAGAAGGCATTCTCTGTCATGTGAAATTCTTTAAAATCGTATGTGTAAGCTATCCCGATAGTCGGTTTATAGCCGTAGGCATTACACCACGTAACATAGAATCTGTCTTCGCACCACGTTACCCGCGGGTCATAACCATACTGAAAATCCTGTAAATCGGGTGCACTTTTAATAAAATCAACGGGCTTTTCTGATATTTCCCAAGTGTAACCGTCTTTTGAAAACCCGGAATGAAGTTTCATATTACGCGCCTTGTCGTCAACCCTGAAAACCCCGGCGAATTTATATTCACCGCTTTCAAAAGGCACTGCCGCACTGTTAAACACGGAGTTTGACGTAGGTATAGCATTGCGTTTAATTATGGGATTCTCTGAATACCTCCAAATATGGTTAGTTTCACCTGTTGGCTTCTCTTGCCATGGGATATTCGGGAGAGGGGTGCCGTTTATTATTTTTGACATTTTCTTTTTCCTTTCTGGAATCTTACCCTTAGATATTTTGTATTTCTTCTTCTGTTAAACCGGTTGCTTTTATAATCATTTCAGTCGGCAGATTCATTAGGCGAAGGCTTTTAGCTATGGCAAGGGCTTTTTGATATTCGCCTATTTGTATCCCCTGTCTCTCCCAAATATGTTGATTGTGCTCTTGATCTAATTCAAATTTGAGCCTTGACATATATCTTGCGCGTTCAAATTGGTCATGGCTCACTATATTTTGTGTTTCATATGCCATACGGAAAGCCTCCTTTTGCATTTTGAGCGATTCGATTAATTCTTTATATTTAGGATTACCCGAATAACGCAGATAAAACGCCCATTCTTCTAAATCGTCCATATTTTCAAGGGGTTTTGAAACGTCAAGTTTTGACAACTCTGCAAATATAATATTCATCGAATCCGACAGTATATTACCATCTTGATCTTTGAAATTAAACCGTCTGATTATTTTATCGTCAGGGAAAATATTGTAATTACAAATCATAAGCTGAATGGACTTCTTCTGTTCATCATATGATTTCGGGCGTATTTGTGATGAATGAAGCATCGCTTCATAAAAAACTGCTCGTTCTTTTATACTTCGATGTGAATTCAGCGATGAATCCCCATCCATGGCGGATGCTTGCATTTCTATATCAATGAGTTCTCCGTTTTCGGCAGTACAGCTTATGTCAAATCTTATACGCTTGTCGTCGGCGTTTTGTATGGTTCGTTCATTGTTTTTGATTACGATTGATTTTGCCTTTACGCCTGTGAATGTTCTGATTATATCAATTAAAGCTACTTCACTTTCGGGTCTGGTGAAAATTGCCTTAAATATACCGTCTTCATATGCCGGTAAAATCTCGGGGAGTAATATTTCATTGATTTCCATTATATTAGTCCTATCCTGATCGTATAATCCCGTCCCGCCTCTGTTTGGAAGCACCAGCCGCCGAAGGCTTCTGTAATTCCGCCCGGGACTGTGCCTGAAATAAGTTCTATAGGCTCATCGCTTAGAATAAAACAGGGTTTGCCTGAGCCTGAATGTATTTTCACTGTGATTTCACCGGGAGTCCATTCCATATCTATGGTGAAATCTTTCATTGCCCGAAGCCCTTTAATGCTCCCCGATTTGAATTCAGGCGGACAGGCAGGTAAAAAGCGCAAATATCCGTTGTGACTTTGCATGAGACATTCTGTAATACCCGCGCCGCCGCCGAATATCCCCGTGATTTGCGAATTCTTTGATAATAAATTTTCACCGCAATACGTTGACAAATATGAGCCGATACTGTTATATGCTTCATCGGCTTTTTTAAGGCGCGCCCACAGACCTATAATCCATGCCGCTTCGTTGGGGTTTCTTTCATTTGAGTCACGTGCCGCAAATCTTGAAAGTGATTTCTCTGCTGCACGGCAAATTTCAAAATTCGGCTTGTCGGAGTGGTCTATAAGTCCGCCCGGGTACAGTCCGAACAGATGCGAAATGCTGCTGTCAGGCTCTGCCGCTTCATAGTCTTCATACCACTGCATTAAAGTACCGTTTTCGCTGACTTTCATACCCGGGAGCTTAGATAAAACCTTTTCAAACATATCCGACTCTGCTACAGTCGCTGCCCAGAAACCTGCATCGGCAAGCGTTCTGCCGCCGCCTACTACCGCATAAAAGAGTTCCCGTAAAATTTGTGAATCAAGAGCCGTGCCGTCGCATAAATGCGCAACCGTCGATTCGTTACGCTTTAACCGCTCTGCAAGACCATCTTCAATTTTATCAAATCGGCGTTTTTCACCCGCAACTATATAACTGCTTCCCGGCGAAACTGTCGGGCAGGTTGTATATTCCCCGTTTTCATTTTCTGTCAAAAAGTCACAGAAAAATTCAGCCGCTTCTTTTAATATGTCATAATTATCCAATAGAAATTTAATATCGCAATTATATAAAAACTGTGTCCAAACAGACAACGCCAGCCAAGCACCCGAAACAGGAGACTCCCTGACTTCTGACTTCTGACCTCTGACCTCTGTTCTGTACTCTGTACTTTGTACTCTGTATTCTGTTGCCCCCCAAATATCTGAACTGCTGTGGGCTGTAAAACCGCGTGCTCCGTACATTGTTCTTGCGGTTTCGCGTCCGTGTGTGCGTAAGCGGCGCAAGAAGGTGCAGAGCGGCTCGGCGGTTTCGGCGAGATTTTGCGCCTGCGCTCCCCAATAACTCATTTGAAGCGGCAAATCCAAGTTGTAGCGCGAATCGTAACTATCAGTCTTCCACAGTCCGCCCGAGGTCAGCGGAAGTCCTCCCGGGCGTGAACCCGATATCAGTAAATACCGCGAGAAATTCCAAAATACCACAATAAGCCCGTTATCTTTTCGTGTCTCTTTAAACCTCTTTAAACGCTCATCAATCGGACGGTGCGAGTCAGGGCAATTATCATGGAGTATCAAACGGCAGCGCGAATATAAAGCGTTATAATCCTTAAAATGGCGCGTAAATAAATCCGTGCGTCTGACTGCCGCCTGTGCAAACCCAATAGCCTCATTTGTGAAATCTGCACTGTAAAAGGCTGTCTGACAACTGAAAGCAATAAAAGCCTTTTTCGTATTTTGGATTTTGAGGCGGTTATTATATGTAATAATCCCGCCGGTATAAGCTTTCGCCGCGGTTGCACAGGCAAAAGGTATACCCGTACTGCCGGTCAGGAGCAGAGTATTGCCTGTAGGCAAGCCGATATTTTTATCGAAAAATTCGCTGCGGCTCACCATTTCTACAGAAATCTCATCAATCGGTGAATCCGATTCAAACTCAACAACCATAACATTATCAACAAACGAGGCAAAAACCCTGCGCGTGAAATTCACACCGCCGGCACTGAAACGTGTCACGGTTGTTGCTTCTTCCATATCCAGTTCAAAAGAGTAATTATCAATTTCACCGTCGTCGGAGAATTTGCTCATTGTGATTTTTAAGTCGCAAAGCGGCATTTGATGACGCGGATTCCCGGCACTGCTGAAAAAACAGTCGGCGGCAACACGCTCCGCTTCTTCGGTTTTACCTTTTCGTATGAGGTCACGCAAGAACTGTAGGTTATCGACAGCTTTATGATTGTTTCTGTCACGAAAACTGCCCGACCACACAGAATCGGAATTCATTACGATTGTCTCGTCATAGGGATTGCCGAAAACAAGCCCGCCTATTCTGCCGTTACCTACCGGTATAGCAGATTCCGTGTCCAACGCGGGACGCAGATAATACATTTTACTATTATTAACCAAAACAGAGCAACTCCTTTACAGAATACAGAGTACAGAATACAGAATGTGAATGTCCGTTTGAATGTCGGATGAATGTCAATATGAATGTCGTGAATGTCACGTTTGCATGAACTTGTCAGGGGCAAGAGGGAGAGGGGGCGGCTATTCGAGGTGGCAGGCGTGACGCCGCCCCCTCTCCCTCTCACCCCCGACACCCCCCTCTCCCTCTCCCCCTGTGG